>NZ_CAWUDM010000113.1:0-17647 GCF_963920855.1 Nostoc sp. CCY0012
GAAACTTATCTTTTAATGGAGCGGTACACAGAAGCACTGCCAGACTTTGACCGTGTCATTGAACTTGACCCCAATTATCAATGGGCGATCGCACGTCGAGGCGAGACTTACCTTATGCTTAAGCAATACAATATTGCTCTTGCAAATTTCAATCGTGCTATTGAGTTAGATTCCGATAGTAATAGTGATTGGTATTTATACAATCGTACTTTAGTCTACTTAGCTCTTAACCTACTAGAAAATGCAAGAACCGACATAGAAATTGCCATCCAACTTGCTAACAATAAATACGAAGAAAATTCTCAAAACTGGTGTAACACTTTTAACTTAGCTCTTTATTGCTTGACTGCTCAGTATACTTCCAATGCGGAAGATTTATATCGCTATGCTCTTTCTCAAGGTGCTTCTTCAGAGAGCGTACGTGCTGCTATTCAAGACCTTAAAGACTTTTTAACTATCTTTCCTGATAATGTTCAGGCTCAATCTATGCGACAGTTATTGCAATCAGCATTAACAACCACTTAAACATCAATTCATCCAGTATTTGAAAACTGATGTAGTTCCCATAATTAGTGAGACTCTACTCACTCGAATGGAATATTTTTGTCTGAGAAAGTACCTAAATGCCACAGAGTAATTTCATCCTGATTACAATTAATCAGTATCTATCTGAATTTACTCATGGACAACTTTGTTTTTTACAACCCAGTGAAAATCCTGTTTGGCAAAGGTCAAATTGCTAACATTGCTGCGGAAATTCCTGCTGATGCCAAAATTTTGCTTACGTATGGTGGAGGTAGCATCAAAACTAACGGTGTTTATGAGCAAGTTAAGTCTGCGTTAACGGGATTTCAGGTAACTGAGTTTGGCGGAATTGAACCGAATCCCCATTTGGAAACTTTGTTAAAAGCAGTGGAGATAGTACGACAAGAAGGTATTAATTTTCTTCTGTCTGTGGGTGGAGGTTCGGTACTGGATGGAACTAAATTTATTGCGGCTGCGGCTCCCTTTGTGGGCGATCCTTGGGATATTTTGGCCAAACAATCACCTGTAACGGATGCTGTACCTTTTGGTGCTGTGTTGACTCTCCCAGCCACCGGTTCAGAAATGAACACCAACTCGGTTGTAACTAAATGGGAAACTCAAGAAAAACTATTTTTCGCCAGTCCTTTGGTGTTTCCCCGGTTTTCTGTTCTCGACCCAGAAACAACTTTTTCTTTACCGCCTCGACAAATCAGCAATGGTATTGTCGATGCTTACACCCATGTGATGGAACAATATTTGACTTATCCAGTGAATGCACCATTGCAAGACCGCATGGCTGAGTCAATTTTACAAACACTGATTGAGGAGGGGCCCAAAACCTTCGCCAATCCTCAAGATTATGATGCCAGAGCTAATGTCATGTGGTGTGCGACGATGGCACTCAATGGGTTAATTGGTGCCGGAGTTCCTCAAGATTGGGCTACTCACATGATTGGTCATGAGTTGACGGCGTTGCATGGTTTAGATCATGCTCAAACTTTGGCTATTGTCCTACCTAGTACTCTCACCATTAGGCGCGATCGCAAGTGGCAAAAGCTTTTACAATACGCTGAACGAGTTTGGAATATTACTGATGGTACAGAAGAAGCGCGAGTGAATGAGGCGATCGCTAAAACTCGTAACTTCTTCGAGTCTGTGGGTGTCCGCACTCGTTTATCTGACTACGGTGTCGGATTAGATACCATTCCTGTAATTATTGAGCGGTTTGAAAAGCGCGGTTTTGTCGCTTTGGGTGAACATCAAGATGTCAACTCTGAGGTGGTTGAGAAGATTCTCACTCTTTGTGCCTAAATTCGTCATCATATTTTTGAGCCTGCATATGCAGGCTTTGTTTCTAAAATCTATCTTTCATTCCCCGGATGCGGGCAAATGTTTGCACGGGATCGGTACTTTTAGCAGCTAATTGTAATGATGGTTGTTCCCAACGCAAAAAGGGATTGGTGTGTTTTTCTACTCCCAGTAACGAGGGAACAGTAGCTTCTTGACGATTACGGTAGTCCTTTACTTCCTGGTAGCGTTTTTGTAATTCAGCATTATCACTATCCACTGTGATGGCAAATTGCAAATTTTTCAAAGTGTATTCATGGGCGCACCATACACGGGTATTATCTGGCAGAGAGCGTAATTTACCCAAGGATGCCACCATTTGCGTCGGTGTTCCTTCAAATAAGCGACCACAACCGCCAGCAAACAGCGTATCGCCACAAAATAACTCGCCTGGTTCACTAGACGTTATAGGGGGAAAGTAGTAAGCAATATGAGCGCGGGTATGTCCAGGAACAAAGAACACTTCAGCGACGCGATCGCCAAACTCCACGCGATCGCCTTGTTGCAAAAATACCTGTTGTCCGGGAATCCTCCCTCGATCTTCCGCTCCACCGTACACTGTCAAATTGGGGAAATGTTGTATTAACTCCTTGTTTCCACCCACATGGTCGTTATGGTGGTGAGTATTGAAAATTGCCACTAACTCTGCTTTCAGTTGTGCAAGTTTTCTCAATACTGGTTCCGCTACTGCGGGGTCAACAACAGCAGCAATATTTTGTTGCTCATCATGTAGTAAAAATATGTAGTTGTCTGATAATGCTGCAATACGGATTACCTGCATTCCTTCTGCTTCCCTGCTCATGTACATATTTGGTATTTTTCAGTTATCCTGTAGTCCAGTAAGTCACTGAGCAACTTGCACAAGTTGTACCAAACTATCTATTTGTACCAAACTATCTATATTTTATTTATTATAGCTGTCATATTTCATGAAAAATGATAGTATACAACCGTACTTACACTGAAATCATCCAAAAACTCGTCAAAAGCCGTTTTGATTTATCAGTAAAATTTCTCTATGTAAAGGTGTAAATTAAAAGTTACATTTATTGTGGAAATTTTTGTTTAAAAATCAAAGTAATTACTTTTAATATTTTTTTATCAGCAACCGATTTCGCTTAAATATTTACTGGCGTAAATGATAATTATTCGTTTAAAAACCGTAAGTAATTTGATTAATTAATTTATTAGCAACTTTATCCTGAATTAAATTTTATAGTCAATATCAACCAAAGTAAAAAAATTGTGAGTTTACAGCAAAAAAGAACTCAATTAAAAGTCTCAATAATTGTCAGCGATCTATCAAGTGCTGGAGCCGGTAGATGGGGAGGCGGAGGTGTTCGTTCGTTTTTGCTAGCTCAAGCTCTCCAAAAACTTGATTATCAAGTAGAAATTGTCGGATTTGTTTTTGGTGATGAGCCAGCCGTAATTCCTCAATCAGAAATTCCGGTCAGTCATGTAATTGGCTATAACTATCCGCAATTTGTCCATTCAGCCTCTCAAGTTCTAAAAAAACTTAATGGTGATATTATTTATGCTATGCGACCGAAGCCAACAACCTTCGGTTTATCTATGTTAAAAAAGCTAAAAAATCATCGCCCAATTATTTTAGATATAGATGACTGGGAAATGAGTTGGCATGGTGGCGAAAAATGGCAGTATCGCCCCTCTCCTAAGCAAATTTTTAGAGATATTTTTAAAACAAATGGTGCTTTGAGATATCCAGATCATCCACTTTATTTAAAATGGGTTGAAGGCATGACACAAAATGCTGATGCTATTACAATTCATACCCAATTTTTAAAAGAGCGCTTTGGCGGTGTATATTTGCCCAATGGCAAAGATACTTATTTGTTTAATCCAGATTTGTATAATGCTGAAGAAAGTAGAGAGCGTTATGGGCTTTCGGAATATCGCATTTTAATGTTTCCCGGTGCGCCTAGACCCTACAAAGGAGTTGAAGATGTATTAATGGCTTTAGACCTGCTAAACGAGCCGGATTTAAGGTTGGTAATTGTCGGAGGCAGTCCTTATGACGATTATGATGCTCAACTTATGGAAAAATGGGGACATTGGATTATCAAGTTACCAAAATATCCATCCATAGAAATGCCTCAAATTGTGGCAGCAGCAGATGTGGTTGTGGTTCCACAGCGCAATACTCCAGCCGCTTTAGCTCAATTTCCTTTGAAATTAACTGATGGTATGGCCATGGCGAAACCTATTTTGGCAACCAGGGTAGGAGATATTCCCGAAATCCTCGGCGAAACAGGTTATTTAGTTGATTCTAGTTGTCCAGAACAAATAGCTGAAAAGATTAAATGGATATTCCAGAATTTAGATGAAGCACAAGCAAAAGGCCAAATGGCTAGAGACAGATGTGTTAAATATTATAGTGTTGATACTATGGCATCGACACTTTCTCAAGTTTTTTCACAACTGAAAAAATAAAAATGTTAGCCAAATTAGGGAATTTTCATTTGAAAATCAAAAACTAAATCTTGAGTACGCGCCAATTTGCCAAGGTTAATTATAAATTATGTCTACTCTTAATCAACTAGTAAAATTCACTAAACCTTATCCAGGTAGAATCTTCTTAACAATAGTATTGGGCTTTTCTGGCGCTTTATTTAATGGCATCAGTACAGCAATGATTGTGCCAATAGTTTTAAAAATCGTAGGGCAAGAAATAGATTTAACTAATGCGCCGCCCATTATTAGAGCTATTATGTCGCCATTTGATAATTTTCCTGAAAGTTATCGTTTGGTAATGATGGCGGGAGCAATTATATTTATAATTTTTTTAAAAAATGCCTTTAGCTACGCCAGTAGTTTGGCATCTAGTTCTGTATCTCGGACACTCACCTCAGATATGCGTAAAGCCGGGATCAATTTATTATTAGATATTGATCTTAATTATTATACCAAGATGAAACTTGGCGATTTAATGAATCGCCTAAATGGAGAGATTCCCCGTGCAGCTACTTCTATAAATAATATAATTAAATTAATTATTCTTGTAATTACAATTTTAGTTTTTATATTTATTTTATTATCAATATCTTGGCAATTAACGATTATTTCCACGGTTTTACTAGTTTTTGTCACTTTAGTAAATCAGTTTGCCATTAGTCGTTCTAAATATTTTGGTAAAGTGCTGACCGAAATGTCTAAAACGCTCACCAATACTCTGATAGAAACTTTGACTGGTATTCGCCTAGTTAAAGCAACTGCTAATGAAGACTTAACATATCAAAAAATTAAGGAATTAATTGATGAGCGCGAAACAGCAGAATTTAAGTCTCAGGTTAATTCCAATATCATTGCACCAATTAGTGAAGTTGCTGGACTCATATCTTTAATTTTGATTGTCTTTATAGGACGAATATTATTTTCCGATCAAGTTGCTTCGCTTTCAGCCGTTCTGTTGACATATTTATTAGTACTTTTGCGGTTGCTACCTTTTGTATCGCAGTTAAATACTCTTCGCAGTAGCTTTGCGAATAACTCAGCTAGTGTGGATATGGTGGCTGAGTTTTTACAGCGGCATAATAAGCCATTCATGGGCAACGGTAATTTATCTTACACAAAATTACAAGAAGGAGTACATTTTAATAATCTATCTTTTGCATATCCTAATCATGATAAGTTGGTGCTGAAGGATGTAGATTTATACTTACCACGAGGTACTACTCTAGCTTTGGTAGGCAGTTCAGGTGCCGGTAAATCCACCCTAGCTGATCTTTTGCCCAGATTTTATGACCCCGTATCTGGCTACATTGCTATCGATGGGGTTGATATCCGCGAATTTAATATTAAAACTCTGCGTAAAGCGATGGGTATCGTTAGTCAAGATACCTTTTTGTTCAATGAGTCGGTAAAACATAACATCGCCTATGGCAAACCCGGTGCTAGCGAAGAAGAAATTATTACCGCCAGCAAGCGGGCAAATGCCTATGAATTTATTAGCAAATTGCCCCAGGGTTTTGACACCATGATAGGCGATCGCGGGGTCATGTTATCTGGAGGACAGCGCCAACGGTTAGCCATAGCACGGGCTTTACTCCAAGATCCCGAAATTCTGATTTTAGATGAAGCTACCTCCGCCTTAGATACTGTTTCTGAGCGTTTAGTGCAATCAGCTATCGATGATTTAAGCCGCGATCGCACAACCTTAGTAATTGCCCACCGCCTTTCTACCGTCCAAAAAGCTCATCAAATTGCCGTATTTGATCAAGGAAGTGTAGTAGAACTAGGAACCCATGAAGAACTTTTACAAAAAGGTGGTTACTACTCACGTCTCTACACAATGCAATTTGGCGAACAGGTAGAACCTTCCACTAAATCTCATCAATCTTTCATTCGGATTTCTTACGAAATTCGCACACGATTGAACTCCATCATCGGTTGCCTAAGATTATTGGCTGATGGGATGGTAGATGATGCCCAAGAACGTCAAGAATTACTGAATGAATCTTACAAGTCAACATTAAGGATTATCACAAACGTTGAGGTTTTTCAGGAAACTTTTCAATCCCAAAATAACTTACAACCATCTTTCTTGATAGGCAAAAATTATAGTATTCAGGAGCATGATGAAAGTTTTATCCAAATGTTTGATGAACTTCAAAGAAAACTCAATAATATGGTTGCTACCTTAGTTTTGTTAGCCGATAATTTAACAGATAATGCCCAAGAAGAAGATGAATTAATTGCTAATTGCTATAATCTATCTATTTATCTTCTAGATAAAGTAGAAAGTCTGGAAAAAATTCAAGTGTAAAACCATATTTAATTAGAACTAATTAAATTAGTCATCGGATAAAATATAAAATTGTTTTTATAAACTAAGAATTTTATTGACGATTATAGATGGTAATCGCTAATATAAAATATCACACAACTAAATAAAATATTTAATTATGAAAAAGATAGCTATTTATTACCCATATTTTATGGGTGGCGGTGCAGAGGCAGTAGGATTATGGATAATTCAAGCATTAAAGGATAAATACGATCTAACTTTATTTACTCTGGGAGATATTGAAATTGAGAAACTCAATTCTATGTATGGAACCAGTATATCAAATGAGGATCTAAAAATTAAAAAGATATTGCCAAAGTTCCTGGCGGTATTTTGTTATTTCATGATGGTAAAAAACAAAGATGCCAGAATGTTATTTTTTCATTTTTTAATTCGGATTTTTAAGGAAAATAGCCAGAAATATGACCTAGTAATGTCTGGATATAATGCAATGGATATGGGTAAAGTAGGAATCCAATATATACATTGGGTAAAAGTTCTCGAAGGTAAAGATTTTCATAGAAAAGTCTCAAATTTTTCCCAAGAACAGCTAACCCAGAATATCTCCATAGCCAATTCTGATTGTGTCGCAGAGGCAGTAAAAAGACATTATGGTGTTAATGCCAAGGTAGTCTATCCTCCTGTTGTCATAGATCCGCCAAATATACCTTGGGTTGAGAAAGAAAATGCCTTTATCTGTAGTGGTAGAATTGTCCAACCCAAACAGCCCCACAAAGTTATCAAAATTCTCCAATTGGTTCGTGAGCAAGGATTTGATATTAAACTATATATCACAGGTGGCGGTGGGGGAATTTATGAATGGCAATATACTAATTTAATCAAAAAGCTAGTAGCCGAAAACTCTTCTTGGATTACCTTATATGATAATCTTCCCTATCAAGAATATATTAAAGTTTTAGCGAAATGCAAGTATGGCATTCACTACAAAAAAGAACCTTTTGGTATCTCTATTGCGGAAATGGTCAAAGCTGGTGCTATTCCTTTTGTAAGAAATGAAGGTGGACAGGTTGAAATTGTTGGTCACGATAATGAAGAGTTATTTTTTGATACCGAAGCAGAAGCTGTTGAAAAAATTATTAATGTCTTAAAAGATGCGGCTATTCAAAATCAACTAATTCAATCCTTGAATACTCAAAAATATTTATTTTCCACCCAGAGATTTATGTCAGAAATGAATGATGTTGTCAGTACTTACTTTGATGCCCAAGTGGAAATACCCGCTTGTTGATGTATGTGCTTGATTGCTCAACTAACACATTTTAGTCGAAACTCTTAAATATTTTATGACAAAACAATACTATATTAGGTTGAAAAAATAGAAGAAAATGAAATCAATTATTAATTACCATGTAATTGATCCCACTAATATCGGAGATTTATTTTCTGCACCTACGAAATATTTTTCCTTTCCTGGATATACTGTTGAACAAGCTGATATTCGGACAATTAACGTTGATGAAATCAGAGATAAACATATTATTGTGGGTGGAGGAGGACTTTTATACTCTCCATTCTTAGATTCGTTTGCAAAACTTATTGAATCAAAAGCACATACCAAGTTAATCGCTTGGGGAATTGGTCAGCAAGCTTATGGTACTTCGGGCAAAATTCAGAAATTGGAGAATTTTGACTATTCTCAATATCTGAAAAATTTTGATTTAGTGGGTATTCGTGATTTTAATCATAAATATAATTGGGTTCCTTGTTCTAGTTGTATGCACCCAGGATTTGATAAAAAGCGCGAAATTAAACATGAATTTGTAGTTTTTTCACATAAAAAATTTCAGATTAAAATTGGTGATTTTCCCCATTTGACTAACAATAACCAAGATATCGAAGAAATTTTAGATTTTCTCGGTTCAGGTGAAACTATATTAACTAGTTCTTATCATGGGGCATACTGGGGTACATTACTTGGTAGAAGAGTGTTATCTTTTCCTTTTAGTAGCAAATTTAGTACGCTCAAACATCCTACCGGTATCTTCCCTATTCAAAAGTGGTTTCAGAATAAATTCAAGCTGTCAATTTTTAATAGAACATTGCTAGAAATCCATTATAAAAATAAATTCTCTTGTAAAATTGACAATTGGCAACATTATCTCAAAGACTGTAAATCTTATCCTGAAAGCCTGAGTGAAAATCGTGAACGTAATCATTGGTATTACTCTCAGATATTAGATACCTTAGCTGATACATGAATTTAAAAATAAATAATTATATGAAAAATGCTACTTTAAAGAAACACTATATATTTTTTATTCAAGGAGAGTTACCAAAAGCCGAAGCTCACTTAGTGCAATCAACCAATGCAGCTAACGGGGCAGCAAATTTAGGTTATTCTACAGTTTTGGTATACCTTAATAAAAAATTGGAAGCTATTAACCCAGTTAATTTAACTCTTCCTTTTCGACCCAGAAAAGCACCAGAAGAAATTATTAAATATTATAACTTGCAAGATAAATTAAAAGTGGCTCCCTTACCGATGCCTTGGCCAATTGATCATCTTAAAAGTAAATTTACTAACTCTAATACTATTGCCGCAAAATATTATTTTCCAGTGCATATATTTCCTCAGACAAAGCTAGTTCATAGCCGTAATTGGAATTTAATCAAAACAGCAATTAAAAATGGGATTCCGGCAATTTATGAACATCACCATCACGAAGATAAACAATTTGAGCCGGAAATTGTCAAAAGCCCATTTTTTAAACTTGCTATCACCGTTGTCGATACTATTCGTGAAAGTATGATTAAGAACGGTATGCCATCAGAAAAAGTTATTACTTTACATAATGGGTTCAATCGCTCTTTTATGATTAGACAGCCAGAAAAAGTAGCAGCATGGCGCGAAAAACTGTTAATTAATGGCCGCTCACAATTAGTAGTATATGCAGGAGCATTACAAAAATTTAAAGGTATTGATGTCCTGATTGATGTTGCAGCGCAAATGCCAAATGTACAATTTGCTTGTGCCGGTGGTAAGTCAACAGAAGTAGCACATTATCAGCAATTAGCTAAAGAAAAGCAGGTAGATAATATTATATTTCTAGGCTATGTCTTACATGAACAGTTAGCATCTTTACTGCAAGCCGCCGATATTTTAGCTCACCCTCATTGTTCTGGGAAGGCGGCAACTTTTACATCTCCCTTGAAATTATTTGATTACTTAGCATCAGGAAATCCCATTGTAGCCACAGAAATTCCTTCATTAAAGGAATTTAAAAATACTCCAGCTATCGCCGCTTGGTGTGAGCCAGATAACCCAACTAAATTTGCCGAATGTTTACAACAAATTTTAGTAACTCGCCCCAGAAAAGTAGAAGGTTATGCAGATATCATCGAATATGTACAGCAGTTTTCTTGGGAAAATCGTGCAGCCAAAATTTTGAGTTATGTTGATGAATCACTACATCCGCAAATTATCTCTTAAGATGAATCATACAATATAAATCAGATGAATATAAAAACTGTTGGCATGATTAGTAGCTATGGCGCTCTGGAAAAAAGGGGTGATTGGCTGTGGCAACAAACCCCCCATCAATTTGGCATTTGGGACAATATTCAAATGCAAGCGCTGGCATCAAAACCAGATTTTTTACTGATGTATCAGTTCGACTTTCCCAAACCTCCCAGTCAGAAGTCCTGGTTAGATAATCTTCGTAAACGGCAACAAAAACCCCAATTAAACATTGACTCTTTACTTCGAGGAGTAAGCAAGGAAAGAATAATTTATTTGTTGCGAGAACCACCATTAACTGAGGTTGTAGATAGAAATAAACGCAATTACCAAGACGCACAAAAGTATTCTGGTTATGTTTCCGGCCCTGATGATTTTGCTCCTGTTCCTGACTATATGCCCGCGATTTGGTATCATAATAACTCGTTTCGGGAATTAAATGAAATGCCACCACCTGAAAAAGTTGCAACCTGTAGTTGGATTACTTCAGGAATTAATCGCACCGCTAACCATCGCCAGAGATTAGATTTTTTACAGTCCTTACAATCTAGTGACATTAAATTTGATTTGTATGGGCGTGATTTACCAAACTGGGCTAGAAAATCGGGAGAATTGGGTAACAAATGGTATGGAATGGCACCTTATTATTACAATTTGTCTATTGAAAATTATGCGGATAATAATTGGTATGTCAGCGAAAAATTATGGGATGCTTTGTTAGCTTGGTGTTTACCTATTTACTATGGTGGGCCAGCAGCCGATAAATTACTACCACCGGGGAGTTTTTTGCGGTTACCCAGTTTAGATGAAAAAGGTATTGCCTATATTCAGGAAGTGACTGCTACTCCTGATGCTTGGTATGCTGCTAAAGATGCGATCGCAGAAGCTAGACAAATTATATTACATAAGTTAAACCTGCTGAATTGGCTTTCTGAATTTGTCACTAAAGTCTCTTAGATTCGATGGTTACAATGTTTATTTTAAAATTTTGAACTGTATATGGATGGTATTTGTACTCTCGCTAACGACATTGTTTATGAACAAGTTGTTGCTTTACTCAACAGCATAGAAGCAATTTATGGGCAAGAAATGCCAGTTTGCATCTATCCTTATGACGACAACACTGCAAAAATTACTGCGGAAATTGCTCATCGCCCCCAAGTGCAACTGTACGATGATCGAGAGTCGATTCAGCGATGGGATGAGTTTGTTTGCCAGATTTGGGATGCACATCCCATCGCCCAAGAAAAGTGGTTAAAGTTAGGTAAGGACAAATATTATCGAGTTGGTACTCATAGACGTTATGGCGCTTTTGATGGGCCTTTCGACCGTTTCGTTTATATGGATGCTGATACTTTATTAATGAGTCCATTAACGGAAATTTTTAATAAATTAAATGATTATGATTGGGTAGTATATGACTTTCAATATACTGATTTATCTCACGTTTATGATAAATCATCTGCGAAATTAGCAGAAATATTTACACCCCAAGAACTGGAAACAAAAATATTTTGTTCTGGTTTTTATGGTTCCAAAAAAGGTGTGTTTGATGTCAAGCTGCGAGAATCATTACTAGAAAAACTCCGCCAAGGAGAAGCCCAAATTCTCTATGATATGGCGCCTGACCAAACTATTCTCAACTATATGGTAATGCGTTCGGGTATTTATAGCTATAACTTGGCTCTGGAACTTCCTGAATCTCAAAAAACCGGCTGTTGTGTAACTTCTGAGCATTTTGCAGCCCAAAACAACATTCTCTACGATCAAGGCAATAAACTGACATACATACATTATATTGGCTTATCTTCTAAGCTGTTTAATAAAGTGTGTGCAGGAGAAAATATTGATTTTCCTTATCGTGATATTTTCTTACATTATCGCTATTTGCATGAACCAGATAAGCGACCAAAATTCACCACTAAACCCAAGGTTTATAACGCCCCTCCCAGTTTGACAACAAAAGTACTGAAAAAATTAGGATTAGCAGGTAGAGGTAAATAAAATGAGTCGCGGAATTTATATTATTGCTAATGACAAAGTGACAGATCATGCCATCGCCTTACTTAATAGTATTAGGTTGCATGATGCAGATACACCAATTGTGATGATTCCTTATGATGAAAATTATCACAAAATTGCCGACACTCTCAATAAATATTATGGAGTGAAAGTTTACGAAGATTTAGATTTTATTGACCGACTTTCCCAGAATCTACATAAAACCTTTGGCGGGCAATTTTTCGCCCGTCCTAATCAATTTCGCAAGCAGGCTTGTTGGTTTGGCCCGTTTGATGAATTTTTGTATATTGATACAGATATAGTTGTCTTTGAAAAGATTATTGATAATCTAAATTATCTAGCTGAATCAGATTTTATTTGTTGTGACTATCAACATTTAGGCGGAATCAAAAATGTTTTTAGTTCCCAAGTGTTAGAAGATAAAATATTTACTGAAGCTGAAGTCAAAGAGATTTTTAATGGTGGTTTTTGGGGTTCCAAGAAAAACCTAGTCTCGGAAAATGATTTATACGAAACCTTTACCGAATGTGCTAACCATCCAGAATACTTTGACTTTTCCGAAAAGACTTCTGACCAACCAATCATCAATTATATGTTGCTCAAGCGGATTCCGCGCCGCTTTAATGTAGTGAGGAGAACAGGTAAAGCTCCGGGAAATTGGGCAGGAACTCCCCATTTTCAGGCAAAAGACCATATTTTATTCGACCCGACAGTTAACCAGGCTCTACAATATCTGCACTGGGCGGGTATTCGCATTCAACCTGGTTGTCCTTACTGGGATATTTGGGAACATTATCGTAATTTGAATCCAGCGTTACCTGCGGCAAATATACCAGCACCTGTGCAAAAAACTCAGTTGCAAGCAAGTTTAGATAAAGTGAAAACGCAAGTCCGAAAAATTCAAAAAGGTGTTTTCAGCGACTAATTACCTTGATTTGCAGCCATTAGCGATCGCACCTGGATTTTTTCATCACCAAATAGTTGCGATCGCACCCGACGATTCGCTAGGATCTGTAAGCTTTAGAGTATCAGCCAAGCTGCTTGGGGTACAGCCACACTCATGTGAGGTATGCTGCTGAAGCCCAAGTTAATCAGATTTTACAGGAAAAACCAAAACAATGGCGAAACGCGTGCAGTTAGTTTTAAATCAAGATATTAGCAAGCTGGGAAAATCCGGCGACTTAGTAGATGTAGCTCCCGGCTATGCTCGTAATTATCTCATTCCTCAAAAATTGGCAACCCATGCCACTCCCGGTATTCTCAAGCAAGTAGAACGCCGTCGGGAACAAGAACGTCAACGGCAATTAGAACTGCGTCAACAAGCTTTAGAACAAAAAGCAGCTTTAGAAAAAATTGGCAGCTTGCAAATTGCCAAGCCCCTGGGTGAAAACGAAGCGATTTTTGGTACAGTCACTACTCAAGACGTTGCAGAAGCAATTCAAGCAGCTACCAGCCAAGAAATTGATCGGCGGGGGATTACCATTCCCGATATTAACCACCTTGGTACTTACAAAGCTGAAGTTAAGCTGCATTCTGATGTCACAGCACAAGTTGATATTGAAGTTGTAGCCAGCTAAGGCCGCTGCCTTGGAAGTCAAAAGTTAAAAATCAAAAGTCAAAAATATTTTATTTTGGGCTTTTGAACTATTTGCAGGGGTATCCCTATTCCTGATGAACTTAAGCCTGCCTATGCAGGCTCAAAACCTACAATGTAGGGAGTGGGGAGTGGGGAGTGGGGAGTAGGGAAGAAGATAGTTTATGAACAAAAAATTGGCTACAGCATTTTCCCCTAGATTTTGGACTATAAGGGAATAGTGAACCCAACAGCAAATCCCAAATCTCCCCATTGACATCGCTTATGGCTGAAGTACTGAGTTTTCAAGGTGATGGTAGCGATCGCCTACCACCCCAAAATATTGAAGCAGAAGAAGCGATTTTGGGTGGTATTTTACTAGATCCAGAAGCCGTTGGTCGAGTGAGCGATCGCCTGGTGGCAGAAGCATTTTACATTAGCGCTCATAAAGAGATATATCAAGCAGCACTGCGCCTGCACGCTCAAGGTAAACCGACAGACTTGCTTGCAGTTACCAGTTGGCTAACCGATAACGATATATTAGCCCGTATTGGTGGCAGAAATAAATTAGCTACTCTCGTAGACCGCACAGTGTCGGCTGTTAACATCGATGCCTTAGCAGGGTTGGTCATGGAAAAATACCTGCGACGGCAATTAATTAAAGCTGGTAATGAAATTGTCCATCTTGGTTACGAAACAGAAAAAGATTTACCCATAGTTCTCGACCAAGCCGAACAGAAGGTTTTCGGTGTCACTCAAGAACGTCCCCAATCAGGCTTAGTTCACATTTCAGATACTCTAATTAATACCTTCCAAGAAATTGAAACTCGACATCAAGGCATTGCCCTTCCGGGGATTCCCTGTGGCTTTTATGATTTAGATTCCATGACCAGTGGCTTCCAGCGTTCTGATTTAATTATCATCGCTGGCAGGCCATCAATGGGAAAAACAGCATTTTGTCTCAACTTAGCCCACAACATCGCCGCCGGGTATAAATTACCAGTTGCAGTGTTTAGCTTAGAAATGTCCAAAGAACAGCTAGTCCAGAGGCTATTAGCTAGCGAAGCCGGAATTGAATCAGGTTATCTCCGTAGTGGACGCATCAGTCAAACCCAGTGGGAACCCTTAAGCCGGGCCATTGGGATGCTTTCGGAAATGCCCATATTTATTGACGACACCCCAAATATTACCGTTACCCAAATGCGGAGTCAAGCCAGGCGACTGCAAGCAGAACAAGGTATGGAACTGGGATTAGTCGTGATAGATTACCTGCAATTAATGGAAGGTGGCGGTGATAATCGTGTGCAGGAATTATCTAAAATTACCCGTTCTCTTAAAGGTTTAGCCCGTGAATTATCTGTACCTGTGATTGCTTTATCTCAGTTAAGCCGGGGAGTAGAAGCACGCACCAACAAGCGCCCCATGTTGTCTGATTTACGCGAAAGTGGAAGTATTGAGCAAGACGCAGATTTGGTCATCATGTTATACCGCGATGACTACTATAACAGCGATACTCCCGATCGCGGCGTAGCAGAAGTCATCGTAGCCAAACATCGTAACGGCCCCACAGGCACAGTAAAACTGTTATTCGATCCGCAGTTTACAAAATTTAAAAACCTAGCTAGACAAGGCAATTTTTAATAACTCCCCAGTCGCCAATCCCCATCAATTCCCTGTATAATCACTGAAAACAGCAGTAATATTAAGCTGTTTTCAGCTAAATTGTCATGAAACTGAATTTAAAGAAGTTTTTTCAGGCTTGCAACCCTAGTAAAACACTGGTAGCAAGCAAAGCTGAAGACCGACTGTATTATATTGATTTTTCTCAGGTACGTGGTGCCAAAATTATAGAAGAACTAGGGCGGACTATTACCCGTCTTTCACCTGATGAACCTACCTGCCAATTATTTACTGGACATATAGGTTGTGGTAAATCTACTGAGTTGCTGCGACTCAAAGCCGAGTTAGAACGCCAGGGATTTCATGTGGTTTATTTTGAATCTAGCCAAAGTCTAGATATGGCAGATGTGGATATTACAGATATTTTATTAGCTGTTGCCCGTGAAGTCAGCCAAAGTCTAGAAGCAATTACAATTAACCTTAAACCGGGATATTTTCAAACTTTATTTAAGGAAATCGTCGATTTTTTACAAACACCGCTAGATATTGGGGTAGAAGCAGAGTTATCTGTGGGTATTGCCAAAATTACAGCCAAAACTAAAGATAGTCCGAAACTGCGATCGCATCTGCGACAATATTTAGAACCACGCACTAACGGTATTTTAGAATCGATTAACCAAGAATTGCTCAAACCTGCCATTGAAAAACTCAAGCAGCAAGGTAAAGAAGGGCTGGTAGTCATAGTTGATAACCTTGACCGCATAGATAATTCTTTAAAGCCAGGGGGTGCTTATTACCAGCCAGAATATCTGTTTGTGGAACGTGGCGAACAGTTAAATCAGCTAAATTGTCATGTAGTCTACACAATTCCCCTAGTGTTAATTTTTTCTAACGCTTTAGGTAGATTGACAAATCGGTTTGGAGTAGATCCCAAAGTTTTACCAATGGTTCCGGTGAAGTCACCCGATGGCGCTGACTTTCTCCCAGGAATTACATTGCTGCAACAGATGGTGATGGCGAGAGCCTTTCCTGGTGTCAGTTGGGAGCAAAGCCAAGATTTAATTACAGAAGTGTTTCAAGAAGCTGATAGTTTAGAGCGACTTTGCAAAGTTAGCGGTGGTCATTTGCGTAACTTGTTGATGTTATTATATCGCTGTCTGCAACAAGAAGACCCTCCATTGTCGCGTCAGTGTGTAGAAAGAGTAATTAAACAACGGTGTAATGAGCTAAGTTTGGCTATTACTGATGATGAGTGGGAATTACTCAGTGAGGTAACTAAATGCAAAAGCTTTAGAGGTGATGAAAAATACGAACTTTTGCTCCGCAGTATGTTTGTATTTGAATATCGAGATGAGGATGGCTCTTGGTTTGATATCAATCCGATTTTAGCTGCTGCTAAAGAACTTGGGTGATTTTTTATCCCCAGATTCCTCTGTTGGTGTAGGTTGGGTTAAGCGCAGCGCAACCCAACATTGATCTCAAAAACTTAACATAGATATTGGTGTTGGGTTTCCTTACGTCAACCCAACCTACATTTTTTTACAACTTAAGATTTTAATTACGAATTACGAATTACGAATTATATGAGTCAGCATGAGCCGGAAAATTTAGAGCTTGATAATGAGGAATCATTGCAAACTCTAGTCAGAGCTATTACCCTGGCTGGAGGTGAATTTTCGCTGATTTTATTGCGTTGCAATTATGCAACTTTGCGTCAGCGGATGGTTGAACGGCTACATCAATTATCTCCTGTAAATATCCGCGAAATTACTTTACCCGCATCTGTCAAAACCCTTTACACCGCTATTAAAGAACAACTGGGAAATGAACAGCCACCAGCTTTAATAGTTTTTGGCTTAGAAACAGTTAAAAATATTGATACAGTTTTGACTGCGGCTAACCAAGTGCGGGAGGAATTTAAAAAACAATTTCCTTTCCCGATTTTGTTGTGGGTGAATGATTTAACTCTGCAAAAATTTATTCGCCGAGCCGCAGATTTAGAAAATTGGGCGAGTACTATTGAGTTTGCAACTTCTACACCTGATTTATTTAATTTATTGCAGCAAAAAACTGATGAAATATTTACTGGTGATGTGGTTCCCTCGGTGCAAGTTTGTCGGGAATTAACAACTGCTCATCAGGAATTACAAGCACGTGGTGAAGTTGTAAATTCCGCCATGACTGCTAGTTTAGAATTTGTCTTGGGTTTTCATGACTATCTTTATGCTTAGTGGTGCAGAAAACTTTTTGGAGTCTCAAGTTGAAAAAACAGTAACAC
>NZ_CAWUDM010000114.1:0-17224 GCF_963920855.1 Nostoc sp. CCY0012
TCAGTCAGACTCCTGGTATACAAGCGGTTCAAGACTTTTCTGCACCACTAAGGCTGTTACCTGCCAAACAGGTTACATTCGGTTTAAACTAAACACTGCAAAACAGTTACCTGAATATTGGTGTAGTTTCTGGAAGGTGTTACTAAAAGTAAAAAAAGTCTTGAGGAAAGAGGTCAATAGATACCAACAGGGTTTACTGTAATGAATCAATGATCTGAGCCTACCAAATACTTAGACTGAAACCAAAAAGGGGTTTGAATGGCTGGCATAGTATCAGTTTCGCATAAAGATTTAGCCCAACGCCGTAAGAAATTACGTCGGCAGCGGCAAATGAAAATTATTCAGGCTATTTGGCGCACAATTGCCATTACTGGTTTGACAGGAGGTTTGCTATGGGTAGCAATCCAACCCATATGGGTACTCAACGCTCCCAGCCAAATTGTCATGAAATCAGGCAATCAAGTACTATCACAAGAAGCAATGCAGTCATTACTGGTGATATCCTATCCTCAGTCTTTATGGCGCATTGAACCTTCTGCGATCGCCAAGTCTTTGCAGCAACACCCGACTATTGCCCAAGCGAGTGTCAGTCGTCGCCTGTTTCCCCCTGGATTAAACATTGAAATCCAGGAAAGAGTCCCTGTGGCCATAGCTCAAACCTCTCCAGCACCAAAAACAGATGCGAATAAACAACAAGCATCTCTGGGCTTACTAGATGCTAGCGGAGTTTGGATTCCCTTAGAAAAATATACGTTAGTCAATCCCAATATCAAACTACCGAGTCTTAAAGTTGTTGGTTCACCAGATCAGTATCAGTCCTACTGGAGTCAACTTTATGCATCATTGAGTCAAAGTTCAGTGAACGTGACAGAAATTGATGGACAAGATCCTACGAATCTAATTTTGAAAACAGAACTAGGAATTGTGCATCTTGGTGCCCCAAGTACTCAGTTTACTGAACAGATGAAAGTACTTGCCCAAATGCGATATTTATCTGCAAAAATCGATTCTAGTGAGATAGAGTACATTGATTTGAAGAATCCCCAATCTCCATTAGTACATGTGAACCAAAAAAATCAAAAGATTAAATCCCAAACTCCCTAAAAATATTTGCTAATCTAAACCATTAACAACAAATAGTGGGAGGGAATTGGGTATGCTGAAGTCATAATGTGCCAAATCGGCAACATGGTAATGAAAATATTAATATCTCATTGAAGTTATACAGATCAATTTTAAGTAAATGTAGGTATACTTCTCTAGAATTAGCTGTGTGATTGCCTCCAGCACCACGCTTTGCGTAATCAGCTGCATTCAGGCTCCTCCCATAGCAAACTGTCGCACTGTCAATCCTGTTAAGGTTGTCAGTCGTGATAACAATAAAGATACAGTGCCATCGATTTTGGCAGTGTCAAACTATAGTTGACTCTTAGGTGAATAGTACCTAAAAAAGTCGTTTATCTACCTTTCTGAATCCAATGACACTTGATAATCACCAAGGGCTTAGTTATAAAAACTCCCAATCTGTGGGACAGCAGGGATTTCCACTGGCAGTTAATTCGACCAATCCCTTTAATAATTCGGGGCTGAACTTTGGACAAAACCACGACAGTAAAAAGTTGTCTACAGAAAATAGCCGGATTGGCGAGATTGTTCCGGGTCGAGTGGCCAACATCAAAGTAATTGGTGTCGGTGGTGGCGGAGGCAATGCCGTTAACCGCATGATTGAGTCTGATGTCTCTGGAGTAGAGTTTTGGTCAATTAACACTGATGCTCAAGCTTTGACGCTAGCAGGCGCACCTAGTCGGCTGCAAATTGGACAGAAGTTAACGCGGGGTTTGGGAGCGGGTGGTAATCCTGCCATTGGTCAAAAGGCAGCTGAAGAATCACGGGATGAAATTGCTACGGCTTTAGAAGGTGCTGATTTAGTATTTATCACTGCCGGGATGGGAGGCGGTACGGGAACTGGTGCAGCCCCGATTGTTGCAGAAGTAGCAAAAGAAATGGGCGCTCTGACTGTTGGTGTAGTCACACGTCCATTTGTGTTTGAGGGACGGCGACGTACTACCCAAGCCGAGCAAGGTATTGAAGGGCTAAAAAGTAGAGTAGATACGCTAATTATTATCCCCAACAACAAGTTGCTGGAAGTAATTCCTGAGCAAACACCTGTACAAGAAGCCTTTCGCTATGCAGATGATGTGCTACGTCAAGGGGTACAAGGTATTTCCGACATTATTACAATTCCTGGTTTAGTTAACGTTGACTTTGCTGATGTCAGAGCTGTCATGGCAGATGCGGGATCAGCATTGATGGGGATCGGCGTCAGTTCTGGGAAATCTAGAGCGAGAGAAGCGGCGATCGCGGCTATCTCTTCACCATTATTAGAATGTTCTATTGAAGGTGCTAGAGGAGTTGTCTTTAATATTACAGGTGGTAGCGACCTCACCCTACATGAAGTGAATGCTGCTGCCGAAGCAATATATGAAGTAGTCGATCCCAATGCCAATATTATTTTTGGCGCAGTGATTGACGACAGACTTCAAGGTGAGGTGAGAATTACTGTAATTGCCACTGGGTTTACAGGTGAAATCCAAGCAGCACAACCACAAAATGTGGCTAATGCTAGGGTAGCCCCTGCCTCTAAGAAACCCACTTCACAACCTCCAGCAGCTAACCCTCCCACACCAGTGGCAGAACCAAAAGAAAAATCAGGATTAGATATTCCTGACTTTCTACAACGGCGGCGTACACCCCCAAGGAATTAATTCACTGGGCATTTAAGTTTTTAGATGAAATTTGCAGTCTCAAATTTTACTGGGTGCTGTATAAAATCTACTAGTTTTAAAGTTTCACCAGAGTTAGGGGTAAGTAATTTTGTTGCTTTTCTCGAAGCTGAAAATTGGTGAAAGAATTTGTCAGTGCTATCTACACAAGCAAATCAAGGGCAAGAGTCACTGACTCGGATGTCTAAATTCTTGCTTGGCAACAATAAGTGTAAGTAGAGAGATTTGGTTATTAGTTATTGATCACTTGAGAAGCTGATTTCTCCCCACTCCCTCACTCTCTACTCCCACAAATTAGATTATGGTCATTTATTTAACTTGTCGAGTTTGCTCAACCCATTCAATCACCTGATAGCCTAAGTGAGTGTTATCCAGCCGATCAATTTCCCTAATTCCTGTAGGACTAGTGACATTGACCTCAGTCAGGTAGCCACCAATTACGTCAATACCCACAAAAATCAAGCCATCTTTACGTAAAGTTGCGGATATTTGGGTGCAAATTTCATACTCTCTAGGAGTGATTTCAGTTTGAGCAACTGTACCGCCAGCAGCCATATTATTGCGAAAGTCATCACTACTAGAAAGGCGGTTGAGGGCGCCAATTGGTTTTCCATCAAGCAGAATAATTCGCTTGTCTCCTTCTTTAGCTTTTGGTAAATAGGTTTGCACCATCACTGGTATTCGACCACGAAGTGTACTTAATTCCACAATCGAGTTGAAATTGCGATCGCCTGGTTGTAAGAATAAAATCCCTTCCCCAGCTTTGTTACCCAGTGGTTTGATAATTGCTGCACCCTTGGCTTCAAGAAATTGCCGAATTAACTGCTTGTCTGCACTGACAATGGTTTCTGGAATTGCATCTGTAAACTGGAGGGCATACATTTTTTCATTTGCCCCACGAATACCACTAGGACTGTTAATCACCAGAGTTTTCTGTTGGTCAATGCAGTCGAGAACATAGGTAGCGTAAAGGTAGGCATCATTGATTGGTGGATCTGTCCGCATGAATACAGCGTCCATTGTTTCTAAAGCGGTAAAGCAGCCTGTGCTTAACTTATACCAAGGATTCGCTGCTATCCAACGTCCTGAAACCAACTGCACTGGGACGAGTTCTACCTGCTGTAACATCGCCCAAGCTTTGCTATCTACCACACTCAGCAGATTCGCTTGAGTCACCCAAATTTCATGTCCTAGGGTTTGCGCTGCTTCCATCAAAGCAACGCTGGTATCATGACACGGATCAAGCTGATGGATGGGATCAATAATAAAAGCCAGTTTCACGCTGTTTGCCTCAATCACCGGGAAGTTTGAGATTACTCAATTTAGATTATCCCCTGATGATTAGACCAATTCACAATTGCTTTTGGGGGAAAAAGGTTTAATCTTGATCTTGTCGCTACTTAGATGCTGTTACTAATAGCTCATCTAGCTTGCCCTTACCCTCTAAAGCATGGATATCATCACAGCCACCAATATGGCGATCGTTGATAAAAATTTGTGGTAGCGATCGCTTGCCATTAGCCCTTTGAGCCATTTCAGCTCGTTCTGCTTCATCTCCATCGATGCAATATTCGATGAAATCAACATTTTTCTTGTTTAGTAAATTTTTGGCACGGATGCAAAATGGGCAAGTACTCCAAGTGTAAATTTCGACTTTGGCAGCCATAGGGTTCTCAAGTTAATTTAATACTTCTCAATTTTAGAACTTTCTTACTAGCTCTAGCTGCTTTATGATCAATAAATAAGGCGGAGCTTGTCCATAAGATATAACTTGATGGCACTAGCACCGCTTTCGATTTATTAATTCAAATATGCATTTTCATGCATCACCAAAAAACACATAAAAAAACACATAGAAGACCCTTTACAAGCACTAGCACTAACACTGCCAATTCAGATATCAGTAAGATTGCAGTTGCGGATTATTAATTAGCCAAGGTGCGACGACGAGACATTACTATTCCACTAGCCACTAAACCTAAAGCTACTAAAGAACCTGGTTCGGGGACGGGTTTGGGAGTAGGAGTATGAGGGGGGATATAACTCGCTGTAAATAAGGAGATATGAGACAAATTCGGTTGCTTTCCACCATTATTAAGTAGACCCAGAGTAGCCCAAGTTCCGCTCGTTATGGCTTTGTCAAAGGTTTCAAACAGATACACAGAAAATCCTGTACTTGCTTTCAGACTTATTGCAAATGGTCCATTTATAGGTTGAGTTACACTCCAAGTTCCTGTCTTAGCGTCTGAATAACCATCAAAAGCGGTTGCTGATTTACCTGTAGTTTCATCTTTACCAACAAAAGACCAATCGTAGTTAACTGCAAACAGTTGGTTCAATTTACTCAGTAATGGATCACCATTTCCTAAAACGTCATTCTGAAAAGCCCAACCTGAGGAACCAATTTCCAGTTCACCTATACAAGAAGTTGCAGCAACACCAGAATTGTATGTGACATCTGTTAATGAACATGAGCCAGTCGTAGTCGTAGTCGTAGTCTTAATCTTTGCAGCATGAGCGGGTGCAACTGCTAGAGTAGCGACAGTACCTGTGGCGATCGCCGCAGAGGCTAATAAAGCAGAAAATTTGTTGATCATTGTTGTTTGCTGTCCTGAGTCTTTCGGTAACTTGTTATACAACTTATTTAGAATATGCTTTAAAAAAAGATACTAAGCAATACATTCGCAGCTGAATTTATCTAATCTTTATTACTTGTTAGTGATAGATAAAGATTGTGCATATAGAGAGAAAGCTTTGTTTTTTGTTTAGATGATTTTTGCTTGCTAACATCACAAGCAAGTGGAGACTTTTTGTCAAGTTTCATCTGACAGATAGGCTTCATTGTCTAGTTATTTACGCAAATACACTGAAGGCAAAAAATTATTTTTTTGTGATCGATGATGGGCGATTAAATTTGCTATTTTTGACCTCTATCATTGATTTAACTTGATTGTAAATTAAATTAACTTTGCACTAGCGGCTTCTTTTTCAATCCTTTGAGTACACCCATAGCACAGAATCAGAGGGTAATTATTGTAGCAGCTTCAGGAATAGTGATGTAAGTAGCCTTGAATATTGAGACATGAGACAAGTCCTTACCTTGTTTGCCATTTCCAGCTAGAGAAAAGCCAATTGTATTGAAGATTTTTTACATCTAATAGAATTGAAAATATCGAATAAATGACAGAGTAATTACGTAATTATTTTCACTGAAACATAGATAAAGATTATTTATTGATAGCATTTTTGACTGTAATGGCATATCGCTTGACAATGAATAAAGACTGGAGAAAAATCCCGTATTCAGGTGGGCGATCGCCTGCACTGAAACCTAGCCAAAGGTCATGGTATTCTCAGCAATGAGCGCTGCATCTTCATGATCTAAACAGGGAGATACCAAAGATGTCCGTTAGTAATCCACCGCCTCAACTGAAACGAGAATTAGGGGTGTTTGGCGCCACCTTAATGGGATTAGGCTCAATTATCGGTACGGGGGTATTTGTCAGTATTGGTATCGCCACAGGAATTGCTGGCCCGGCGGTAATTTTAGCCGTGGCAATTGCGGCAATGGTTGCTACCTGTAATGGATTGAATAGCGCCCAGTTAGCGGCTAATCATCCAGTTAGCGGTGGCACTTATGAATATGGCTATAAATATCTCACGCCGGCATTTGGCTTTACTGCGGGTTTGATGTTCTTGGTAGCCAAGACTGCTTCTGCTGCCACTGCTGCTTTGGGTTTTGCTGGGTATTTACTCAACATTGTGGGGTTAAATGCCCATTGGGTTGTTCCCATAGCAATCTTAATTGTAGTAATTATGACGTTGATTGTTTTAAGTGGCATTCGACGTTCTAATGTTGCCAACACCTTGATTGTCTCGATAACGCTGCTATCTCTAGGATTTTTTATTATTATTTGTCTGCCGCGTGTTGCCGAGGTGGGCGTTGACAATTTGACACCATTCTTTGCTAGTTCCCCTGGGGCTATTCTTCATGCAAGTGCCTTAATGTTTGTCGCCTACACAGGTTATGGACGTATTGCCACAATGGGAGAAGAAGCACGTTCCCCCAGAAAGACGATTCCCAAAGCAATGATTGTCTGTTTGTTACTCACGATGACGCTTTACATAACAGTGGCAACAGTGGGTATTGGGGCTGTGGGAGTAGATGTATTAGGCATAGCCGCAGGACAAACACAGGCAGCTCCCTTGGAATTGGCAGCCCGTAGCGTTGCAGGCACGGGTGCTGGCTTTGTTTTAGCTGTTGGGGCGATGACAGCAATGTTGGGTGTGTTATTAAACTTGATTTTGGGCTTATCTCGTGTATTACTAGCAATGGGACGACGTGCTGATGCCCCCAGATTTTTAGCCCGTCTGAATCGACAAGAAACTGCACCACACTGGGCTGTGATAGTCGTTGGGGGTGCGATCGCTCTTTTGGTATTGTTAGGTAATGTGAGAATTACGTGGTCATTTAGCGCCTTTAGTGTCTTAATTTACTACGCCGTCACTAATTTAGCTGCCTTAAAACTTTCTCAATCTGAGCGACTTTATCCTGTATGGATAGGTTGGGTGGGTCTTTTGTCTTGTTTATTTCTCGCTTTCTGGGTAGATTCTGCGATTTGGCAAGTGGGTTTAGGGCTGATTGTGGCTGGGTTAATTTGGCATAAGGTTCGGCAGGCGGTATCTTGACTACTTGCGCGATGAAAATATTAAGTGGTAGTGGAAAACTTCAAACCCTTGTCATTGCGTAAAGCCCTAGCGGGCATAGCTGCGCTTACCGCGTAGCGTCTCGTAGAGAGGAACGAAGCAATCGCAATATATATTTAATTTTGCGTAATCACTTACCCACTCGTCAGGGATTTGAGATATCTAGTTTTTCTTGCAAAATCCAGCGGCGAAAAAGTTCTACGATAACCCGCCAGTCTCCTTGAATCTCTTCAACTACATCGTGACGCTTTAAAGTAGTCAGTGCTGCCTGAATAATTTCACTACCCAGACTTGTAGACTGAGTTAAGGCATCCAAACTTAGACCTTCTGGATGGGGTGCAAGTAAGTGTAATATGACTTGCTGACCATCAGCACCTTGCGCCGCCTGTCCCCAAACCCCAGTAAAGTAACCGCTTCCCCGTTTAAAAAATACTGGGTCTTGAATGACCGCTTGCACATCTTCCACAGTGAAAACTGGATTACGGGAACGTCCTTGCTCGAAAACAAAATCATTGTACTGGCGTACTAGCTGGAAACCTACCAGTTGTAATAAATATGGTTGGCCGGATGTTAGTTGATAAATTTCGTTTAAAGCTTCTGGGGTATAGTCGAGGGGGAAATCTTCAATGACTGGGTTGGCTAAAATTTGGCGTGTAGTCCCAGGATTCATAAAACCAACTTTGATAGGGGAGCAACGCGATTTTGTGAGGTCAGTGCGATTCGTTGGCTAGAAATCAAGCCCCGCATGGGTTGTGAAGGATTAGCCGCAGGGCTATAAACCCTGACAACTGAATGACAATGTAGGTGAGAAACCTACCATCCAGGTGCAGGATTGAAAGCACTTTCCCTACGGTAGCGACTAGCCATCAATCCGTAAAGCGGGAATGAAAGGTGGCTCTACTAATAGCTGAGTATTTTAGCTTTGTCTGTGGCTGTGCGAATTTTACAACTGATTCAGGGACGGGATAATTCTGATTTAAGCGCAACTGTTGCTTTCAATGATGAACAACTCCAATGTTTATCCACTCTTGCACCCACTGTCGAAGGCAACACTTTACTTCAACAAAATCCCTATCCTCCTCATTCTTTACCTTGGGCTACTTGGATTATTGCTCGATTTGGTGGTTGGTCTGGTTACAAGTCTCACAAACCTCCCGGTATTACTACTTTGGTTCGCGGTCTTGAGCAATTTGAATCCACTTTTTTTGGCTGGAAACTCGCTCTGAGTCTACTTGTGTGTACACCGTAGCTTTGCGTCGGAGAGGGATATATTTTGTGTAGCAAAACTAGGTGAGATTAATTCAACAACACAGTGCCATCATTTTGAATCTGTATTGTATTTATATCCTGAGCTACGTCAGTTGTTTCATTCAAGCGGACTTCCATCATGCCGCGTTCTGCTGAAGGTTGGGGTGTTATTTCCAGCAGTCCACCATCTTTACGATAGAACGTCATTGTGACTGGCGCTTGTAAACCTTGTAGTGTGGCATCTGATCTGCCTTCGAGCGATCGCGGGGATGTATCACCAATCACTTGGTAAGTTACTTCAGCTCCACTGTCATTCACTAATTTGACATTCACTCTACCATCAACCAAGGCGATGGTCATGCTGGGCGCTTGTTGTTGTTCTGGTAAGGGTGGTTGAGTTACTGTAGTTTGTGGACTTGCTGGTAAAGTCTCGCTGGAAGGAATGCCTTGCTGTTGGGGTACGGGTGGTTGAGTTACTGTAGTTTGTGGACTTCCAGGTAAAGCCTCACTTGAGGGAATGCCTTGCTGTTGTTGTTGCTGTTGAGTAAAAGCATTAGGTGGACATCCTTGAGGTACAGCTACCCGATTATTATGTGGTTCTTCGTAGAACACCCTAGGGCAAGGATTGACTCCGGGAGTTCTAGCAACTGGTGCTTCACCGCCAACACCCAGTGGAATCTGATTGGATCGAGGAGTAGCAGGGACAGGAGATGTAGGAATAGGAAGAGTACCTTGAGCCTCTAGACTGCGAGTGAAGGCATTGGGAGGACATCCCTGTGGTACTAATACTCGATTATTGTGTGGTTCTTCATAGTAAATACTAGGGCAAGGATTTATCTGGGAACTAGGTTGGCCAGTAGGTTGGGACATAGGTTGTTGTGCTACCGCCCTTTGAGAAATTGCGGGACCACTAATTAGTAGTCCACCGCATATAGCACCAAATAATCCAGCATTTTTGAGAATTTTTTGAGTGTTACTATTCATTTTGACCTCCAGAAAAATATTGATTTTCTTGTTTTGAAAAGTTCTTAAAATGTTTACCAACAATTAATTGAAATAAATTTGAATCATGGCATAATAATATTTAATTTGCCTTTTGCTGGTAGTTTAATTAAATTGTCATGATATATTTTAAGATTAACAATTAATGCCAATTGTTTTGTATAACTATGGGATTGAAATAAATAAATAAATGCACTAAAAATTTCATTCCTAGGAATGAGGTAATTAAATTATTATTAATTTTATTTATTTACTATTGCTTATTTAGAGTGCAGACCAACTCTAAATTAGAGACTTATAATACTTATTGACTATAAAGAATGTAAAAGCTTGTTATTGCAAATAGCGATATGCTCAGATCCCCGACTTCTTCAAAAAGTCAGGGATATTTTTGTTATCTGTTCTGGTTAGAACCAGATTTTATGCTTATGCCTCTTCCCAGAGTTGACGCACCTTATCTGGTAACCAACTAGCAATTTCCTGGATGCGTTCTGAAGATAATTCATCCTTGGTGGCAGAAAATACCGCTTTCACAACTTGTTCAGGGTTGACATTTCCTGGCATTCCGCCTTCATTTTCTACTCTAAACAAAAAGCGATCGCTATCAATTTTAAAGATACCAGGGCCCTGCCAAGGTGGACGAACCCGGCTTAAAAATGCGACAATAGGATTTGTATCATGCCATAATTCGGCAATTTCCATTTGTAGAGATTTATCTTTAGTCGCTTCCGCAGGTTCGTGTAGTTCCGCTTCTACTCTGTCAGCAGCTTCGGTAGTCATCAAGTCACGCATCACCCGAAAAACGACCTCTGTGATATCCCTTGCATCGAAAATATCGCTAAGACCACTTTTTGCCATCACCTTTTCTAAGAAAGGCATATCTTTATCAGCAATGGGAACTGATGCACCCGCTTTTAAGTTCTCTGGAGGATTTGCTTCTAGTTTATCTAACATTTTTTGTCCTTTTTTTGTGATTTCTGCTTTTTTAAAGGTAATCAAATGCGGTAATGGCCCGTTTTCTGCACCATAAGTATTGGCAATTCTCATGTCAAATTCTTGTGGATTAATAAAGTCAGGGACATCGTTTTGAGTACCGTAAGCATTACCTGTAAACTCAGCATTAATATAATTTCGTTGATTCAAATAATCTAAATGACCTAAAAATTCAGATGGTGTTAATCTCCGCCCAGCTAAATCTGCTTCATTAAACCGGACTTCGTGCATTCCTCGTCCGGTATCATTAATTTTTTTGAGTAAAAGATAGGCTATATCTTTTCTAATACTGATTGGCATTTAAACCTCCAATTTTTGGCCCCACCAGGCTAAATCTGGCGTTTAATATAACTACCCAATGATGTATTAAGAAGTAGAAATATTTGGTTGGCGCTCATAATTAGCAGATAGACAAACTAAATCTACCTACAGATATTTCAGAAATTGCGTCCGCATTATTGAAATTAATTTAGATATTCCTAGATTTTGAATCTGAGAACAATTTTATTCCAGCTTTATTTAAGCGCGATACTATTTAAATTAGTATGTCCAGTTGTTAACTTTCATCTGTCAGAGGAAACAAATGGTAAATAAAAAATTAAGACTCAAGACTTATTGGTAAGGTGACAATAAAAGTAGTACCTCTGCCAAGATGACTTTCTACTTGAATTTGACCTTGGTGATGTTCGACAATAGCGTGAGCGATCGCTAGTCCTAATCCTGAACCTGTAGAACTTGCTGTAGCTGCATTTCGAGTCTTATGGGTACGCGCCGGATCTACACGATAAAAGCGATCAAATAAGCGTGGTAGGGCTTCGGTGGGAATACCCACACCAGTATCACTCACTTTAATTTGCAACTGGGCTGTGCTGTAACGTATTTTAGACATGCGATTGGTTCCTTCTAAACGCACCAATTCCACATGTACCTGTCCACCGCTTGGGGTGTATTGCAAAGCATTACCAATCAAATTTGTAAATAGCCGCACTAGTTGATCCCATTTACCCATGAGCGTGAACCAATTTTCTAGTAACTCAGGGCTAGCTTCCAAGGTGGGAGAATCAATTAAATCAAAAGTAAGATTAATTTGTTTTTCCACGGCTAACAGTTGTTGTTCTTCCACCACTTCCATCAGCAAAGCGTCCACGGGACAAGGTGAAAAAACATCTTTGCTAATACCACTATCTTGTCTAGCTAAAAATAATAAATCATTAACTAACTTACCCAAGCGCTGTGTTAGCCT
Source organism: Nostoc sp. CCY0012 (assembly GCF_963920855.1). Classification (NCBI taxonomy): domain Bacteria; kingdom Bacillati; phylum Cyanobacteriota; class Cyanophyceae; order Nostocales; family Nostocaceae; genus Nostoc; species Nostoc sp. CCY0012. Next base: position 11,977 of record NZ_CAWUDM010000114.1, read on the forward strand.
TTCTACCACCTTTAACTGTTGCCGATAGTTAACAGAAGTGGTAACGTCTGTCTGTGCTAACTCCAAATCAGCCAAAGCAACTTGCACATTAGTTTGAATCAATGTAATGGGGCTTCTGAGTTCGTGAGAAGCATCAGCCGTAAATTGTTTGAGACGTTGGTAAGATTCACCCACAGGTTCCATCGCTTTACCCGAAAGAAACCAGCCACTGGCGGCGACAGAAAGCACCATGAACCAAGTCCCCAACGCCAAATCAATAATCAACTGGCGGCTAGGTTTAGTCACTTCAAACCAGGGATGACTGACACGCAGATATCCTAATACTTGCCGTCCCACCTCCACCCGTTGCGTCACCTGTCGTAGTAAAAGTGGAGAATCCTGAATCTCTCCATCTCCCCACCTCTCTTGCTTAACTACGCGCACAGTTTCACCAAGGCGGTTACCGTGAATAGGAATATTTAAGGGTTCCGATAGGGTTGACCAAAGTAACTCGCCAGTGGGACTAAACCATTCCAGGTCAATGTGATCATCTTCTACAGTGTCGGCATTATCACGAAAGCTGGATTCTACATTAATGCGAAATTGTTCAGCATCAGCATCAACTGGCTCAATTACCAAAGAGCGCTCGACTATTTCCACTACATGATTGAGGGTATCATCAACACGTTCAATTAATGTGCTGCGGACATATAAATACACCCCACTGGCAAAGAGTAGAAGTAAGACAGCAGTAACGGCGGTGTACCAGATAGCAAGACGGCGGCGAGTAGCTTGAAACATTTGGCAATGCAGAGAAAATTAGATTTTTAATTAAAGAAAGATTTAACACTATCGATACAATATTCTAGAGCGAATTTTAGGGCGATCGCTTCATTATTTCTCTACATTTTTCTTCTTGATACAGAAAGTATATGTACAGTGTATAAAACGATCGCTCTTGCAACAACCAGATTATTTTTATAAATAAATATTGTTTAAATTTCACACAATCAAGTTAAGTGATATTGCTTAAGTAATTAATTACAGCCTGGAATTAGTTCAGAGTTATTACCGAGGTAGAATAAAAATTAAATCTGTTACATTCTGTCTGCACAAAGATAACACAATTTTTCTGTAGAAGTACTGATTAAGTGTTCCAGAATGTAGGAAGATAGCATGAATTTCTCCAACTATCATGTAACTATTTTATTTGTATTGTTTATTACAACTCTGACAACACCTTTTTCAAAAATGACAGTGGCTCAGACATCGATAAATGCATCAGATTTGAGCGATCGCACTAATAAATTACAGTCAGAATCGATACCCACTTTGAGTAATGATTTGCCAATATATTTGCCAAATATTGAAGTCAACGATACACTAGAAGACTTAGAAAAAAAAAATAACTCTCAATATTCTCTTCCTGCTAGACTTAAAGCAATCAAAGTCATCAATAACGACAATAAATTAAACTCAGATTTATTGTTTTCAAAATATATTATTCAAAATCATAATTTAACAGAAGCATTAGCCAATTATTTAGAAATAGAGGATGCTTTTACAATAGCTACTCAAAATATCAATCAAGGAAATGAAATAACCAATAATTACAATCAATTTCTTGAGTTACAAGATATAGAGTATGTAATTCCTTCAATAACAGGAGTAAAATTTACACAAAAATTAATTTTAGCTAATATTATTCCTATTGAGGATGAAAAAATTCAACCTCCCAGACCACCAGCACTAGAAGAAGATGATGATGACCCAGATATCACTATACCCCCCGTTCAAATTGAACAAGAAACCGAAATAGAAAAAACGCCAGAGAATATACCAGAAATAAAACGTCAACAAAGAAATATTATTCTTGACTCTCTTACAGTCAGCGCCATTAAATATGCTTGGATTACCAACCCTACAGATAATTTTACTTTTGCTCCGCAACTATTCAAGCCCAATGAAAATGAAAACTATATAGACGTAGATATTAGATTTGCTAGAAATAATCCAATTATTAATAAATTTACTTATGGTAATTTTCCTGAAGAAGATCAGTTTTATTGGGTGCTTGATAACAATCGAGTAGTTATTAAAACTATAGGTTCCCAAGGAGGCATTGTCTATCAAGGAAGAGGAAATGACATTCAAAGTCTGCAACGAGTAACTTCTAGTCAAGCATTTTGGGGCTTACAAGCTGTATTCAATATTCCTGTAGATTTTCAAAGATTAGATGGGGAATTAGCCACAACAGACAATGGTACTTCTATAATTTCTATCGCTGGTCAAATTATTAATCCAGAAGGAATACCAGCAGGGCCAGTCATTATTAATAGTGGAATTGATGATAGTAATCCGAATGTTACTGTACTCAAAAATGTTCCGGGAAATATTGGTAGTGCTTCCACTAATAGCCCTGATGGTGGTGGAGATTTATTTAGCAACTTAGATGCTACTAATTCTCCTCAAATCCTCCAAGGCTATCCAACTACCAATCTCCAACCTTTGTTAGGTGAGGGTGAAGTAGCATTAAGAGAAGGACAAATTATTCCTAATAATATACTAGAATCAGCAGGAATTTTTTGGGGAGATATATTAACAGGAGAAGGTTTTAATTTTACTGCTCCTATAAGTTCCAACCCTGCGATTAAAATTGCTCAAGAAGGCAAATTTGATAACATTGATTTATTAAATTTATTAGTCAATCCTTTTTTGAGCCAACAACAAAGAGATGTGCATTATTTAAATTCTTTATTATGGTTATCTCTGGGTAGAAGAGATCCACAATTTAGAGTATTGTCTGAACAAGAAAGGTCTTACGACTGGTATAGATTTTTTCTCAGCTATCCTCACAATCGCACCATCATTCAATATGATCCAACTGAAATTAGTGCTACTTACACTAATATATTTGCTAATTATGGATTTTCTTTAACAACTAGTTTTAAACGGGGAGATATCGATACTGTACAGAGTATCAACTCTACATTAGGTTTATTATTAGGAACAATTTTTGAGAATATTAAAATTGACGAAATAGATGAGCCTCTAGAAGCAGCGCTAGAAAAATTTGAAAATGGAGAAAATTTTGATACTTTACAAACAACTGCAACGGCTACTCAAAGATCACAAATTAATCAAAGGCTCAATCGTACTTTAAGTTACGCTAATTCAGCTAGTGGATTAGAGCAGGTATCAGGAACTTATACATTTCCTGGCAAAATTACTCCCGAAAATTCTACAATATTTCAAATTAGAACTGGTAATCATAAACGAGCAGTTCAATTTGTTGGTAGAGATGTTGAGATTGTCCAAGAAGGAGATACATTCTTTTCCGATCTGCAACTATCTAATCAAAGATTTGGCCCTTTGACTTACATTGGTGTGCCAGTTCCTTTAAATCAAACTGGTATTCAACCTATTAACGAATCTTCAGCGGTAGAAGTAATCTTAACTAATCCTAGTGGGGAACAAATTGTCCAGCGATTTAGTTCTACAGATAATACATCAGTACCTATTAATGCTCGTGGTGCTGATTTAGCATTTGATTTCATGGAATTGACTAGAATTGATGATGTCAAATTTAACTGGAATTTATTTAATGGTTATCTCTCATTACCTACAGTTGAATTTTTAGCCGCAGGTACTTCTGGCAATTTTAATTACAGTGCTAGTTTAGGATCTTGGTTTAATATTAATGCTAATTCAGCGCCAGGCGTTGGTAACAATAATTTAGGATTGCCAGAACCAACTCTAGGTCTATATACTAATGCTTTAGTCAACTACATCAAAACCAATGTAGAATTGGATGCTGAGAACCAGCCTATAGCGCTAAATACCCATGCGCCATTTTTTAGAATTGATTGGAATAGTGCATCTAATAGAAATAATCCTTTCTCGACGTTTCTCAGCTATTACTTTGAGCGGAAAGAAAGAAATTTAGGTTATTCTATTTCTCCTGGTATTGCCTTCATTCAAGACAATAGTAACGGACAATTACTGGGATTGTTAAACGGAGAATTTAGTACTAATCAAGGCTTGAATTTAAAGGCACGTTTTGAAATCGGCAAAGAAATTTTTTATACTTTTGAAGGATTACAGAGAATTGATCCTCGGTTTTCAGCTGGCATTTACTTAAGAAATTATAGTGTTAATAATATAGGTTTGAGTAGCCGAGCTTCTGGGTTTAATTATGGATTAATTGGTAGACACAATTTTCAATTTAATAATGTATTTCTAGAAGCTCAAGTTGGTACTGGTGCAAATGGTTTTGACTTGCGAATTCAAGGTGGTTATAAGTTTTAGGTTCTTCCGCACCTAGTATGCTAGGTTGAAGCTTGAAAGCTGGTGACACAAGTATGTTTAAAAATCAAAGCTTTGTAGCAAATGCACCCTTCTGCACATCTAAATATTTCAGAAATTTGCCAATAAAAATATCCGAAATTTGCTGTAGAGCAGGTATTTGCCTGCTCATCACCAATAGCAGGATTTATCTCCTTACACAATCGAATAATTTATATTTTGGCGTTCCCTAATCTAATGCTCCCAAGCTATTGATATCAATAGAGCGAATTAAACTGACGGTATCACTGAGAGTAGGTGCATTTCTGATAGCTTCTGCTGTTGCTTCCAGAACAGGATTAACATTACTGAGTGACATACCTTTAGGTGTATTGACTGTCAAAGATAAAGAATTAATCTGTTCTGAATTGCTACCTGCGTTTGTAATTGTAGGCGAAACTTTTAAAGAAAAACCGCCTTCAGTATCAAAGAACATTCCATTAGGTAAAATGATTTCACCATTAACACTGGTAAAACTACCTGAAGGTCTCGTTACCGTGGCAGAACCACGAGCTGTCGCTTGCTGTGCATTTGCTGGTGTTACCAAGAAATTATTTAGACTTGCTAACCCTAGTAGGCAAAAGCTTAATGGAAACTTTACAGAAAGCTGACAAAACAGGTTTTTCATGGAGCATTAATTTCATATTTTTGTATCTGTATTTTAAAAGAGATACTTTAGTGGAAAAATAAATTTTGAGTAATATCATTTTAAAATTTTGCCTAAGTATTATTATTGACAAAGCTAAATTGGCTGATACACTAACCCATTTTCCTCATTTTGAATTTTGAATTTATTCATTAATCAAGCGTAAAACTGTTCCCTATCACCATGAAAAAACTTTTTCAGCAAGCCCTAAATATAGATTGAACGTAGGGTGTTGATTTTGTGGGAGAGATGCTCAAAATTTTTCATGCAGTTTCTGTG
>NZ_CAWUDM010000115.1:0-16815 GCF_963920855.1 Nostoc sp. CCY0012
CTCCCCATCTCCCCATCTCCCTATCCCCCCATCTCCCCATCTCCCCATCTCCCTAATCTCTAGCTATTAAGATACGTATATCTCCCTAAACTTTGTTCATAGGTTTGTAACAGTCTTTGGGACTCTGCTAGAGTGATGTGCTTTTCTTCTAAGGCTTTTTCACAGCGCTTGCGGATATTTTCTACCATGTCTTCAGCGTCATACTGTACGTAGCTGACGACTTCGCTCATAGTGTCACCTTTGACAACGTGTTGAATTTGATAGCCTTTGGGTGTCAAATTGATGTGAACGGCGTTGGTGTCACCAAATAAGTTATGCAAATTCCCCATGATTTCTTGGTAGGCTCCATTGAGGAACATCCCTAGATAATAGGGTTCTCCGGGCTTAAAGGTGTGCAGTTCTAGGACTGACTTGACATCCCGCAGGTCAATAAAGCGGTCGATTTTGCCATCGCTGTCACAGGTGAGGTCTGCTAAAATTCCTCGCCGTACGGGTTCTTCGTCTAGGCGATGTATGGGCATGATGGGGAATAACTGGTCGATGGCCCAACAATCTGGCGCTGATTGAAACACCGAAAGATTGATGTAGTAAATGGAAGCCATGATTTTTTCTAGGTCTTCCAGTTCATCGGGTACGTATTCTTGCTGTCTGGTGATTTCCAGAATTTTTTGACAACAAGCCCAGTAAAGACGCTCGGCTTTGGCGCGTTCTTGCAGGCGCAGTATTCCTAAGTTGAAACGGCTGATGGCTTCTTCTTTGAATTGGGCTGCGTCGTGGTAGAACTCTTGATAATTCTCTAGGTTGATGGATTGGTACGTTTCCCACAAGTATTTGATGACGGGGGATTCTCCTTCTTGTGGGGGATCTGGTAATTCTAGAGGAACGTCACTAGTACTGAGAACATCAAAAATTAACACAGATTGGTGTGAGGCGATCGCTCGACCACTTTCGCTCACAAGTGTTGGTACGGGAATTTGTCTCTCGGCACAAGTATCTTTTAACTCTGCCACGATATCGTTGGCATAGTTTTGCATGTTGTAGTTTTTGGAGGCGTAGAAGTTGGTTTGTGAACCGTCATAATCTACACCCAAGCCACCACCGACATCCAGATACTTCATATCTGCACCCAACATCGCTAACTCTACGTAGATGCGGCTAGCTTCTTGGATGGCATCTTTAATCACATTGATGGCAGAAATTTGTGAGCCAATGTGAAAGTGCATTAACTGCAATGAATCCAACAAATCAGCATCGCGTAGCTTGTTGACAGCTTCCATGATTTCTGGAATTGTCAACCCAAACTTAGCGCGATCGCCTGTAGAAGTACCCCAGCGGCCCATACCTTGGGTGCTTAATTTGGCACGCACACCTAAAATCGGTTTAATTCCTAACTGGCGATGAGCGGCAATTACCAAATCCACTTCTTCTACCTGTTCTAAGACGATGATTGGTGTTTGTCCTAGTCTTTGGGATAGCATTGCTGTTTCGATGTATTCCCGGTCTTTATAGCCGTTGCAAATGAGCAATGCTCCCGGTGTATCCAGCAAAGCTAGAGCAATCATTAATTCGGGCTTAGAACCGGCTTCTAAACCAAATTGATGGGGTTTGCCAAATTTAACTAAATCCTCAATTAAATGGCGTTCTTGGTTGCATTTAACAGGAAAAACGCCACGATAAACCCCAGGGTAATTGTAACGGGCGATCGCTTTACCAAAACAAGCATTCAACCGCTCAATCCGGTCTTCCAAAATATCAGAGAAGCGAATTAACAAAGGCAGTCCCAAGTTACGTTGCTTCAAGGCGTTGACCAATTCAAACAAGTCCAGAGAACCCCCGCGATCGCCCTTGGGGGAAACTGTGACATGACCCGCAGCATTAATGGAAAAATAAGGCTCTCCCCATCCTTCTATGCGGTATAGCGCTTCACTATCCTCTATTTTCCAGGAACGAGGTAAATCTCCTGTAGGATTACTAGGTGGTAGCAGCTTTTTTTGCTTGTGATTTTTTACTTCCGACTTGTGTCCATTGGAAGGCATTACTACCTCCTCTGATGTAGCAGTTGATTCAACACCCATTTCTTCGTGACCTCTGTGTTTCACCCACGAATTAACAATTTAACGCATTCAACTTGCAACCGATATGCACTCAGAGATAATTTCTGAGATAAACTCTGATTGGTCATTGCTTACGTGTCATTAGTCATGAGTTATTTGTCATTAGTCAAGAGTAAAATCTCTACACTGTGAACAAAAGACACAAGACAAAGGATATAAACAACGACCAAATAAAAAATGTATTAAGTTTTGGGAGATAGCTTTGGAACGCACATTCTTAGCAATTAAGCCTGATGGCGTACAGCGTGGACTAGTGGCAGAAATTATCCGTCGCTATGAAAGTAAAGGTTTTACCCTTGTGGGCTTAAAGTTCATGAAAGTCAGCCGAGAACTAGCAGAACAGCATTATGATGTTCACCGGGAACGACCCTTTTTTGCTAGCTTAGTTGAATTTATCACCTCCGGCCCCGTAGTAGCGATGGTCTGGGAAGGTGAAGGCGTTGTTGCTTCTGCCAGAAAAATTATTGGGGCCACAAACCCCTTAACCGCAGAACCAGGAACAATTCGGGGCGACTTTGGCACGAATATTGGTCGCAACCTGATCCACGGTTCTGACGCTTTAGAAACCGCACAAAGAGAAATAGCTCTGTGGTTTAAAGAAGAAGAATTAGTTAGTTGGCAACCACATTTAACACCGTGGCTGAAAGAGTAAATTAGGGAGCAGGGGGGCAGGGGGCAGGGGAGCTGGTTAACATCCCTCATACTCTAGCCCCCAGCCTCTAGCCCCTAACCTCTAGCCTCTAGCCTCTAGTCTCTACTTCACTCTTTTCGGGTTCTACTTCAGCTACTTCAATGACATTACGCACAGAGAATCCCCAGACTAGAATTAGGCCGATCGCCGAAATCACAACCCATTCTGGTGGGACTAAATTATCGTTCACAACTCTCAATAACAGGCGCAAACCCACAAACGCCACAGTTATATAACCTGCATCTTCGAGGTTTTTAAATTCATCTAACCAACGGATAAATAATCCCGTCATAAATCGCAGGGTGATAATCCCAATTGTCGCACCTGTGAGTACTAGCCACTTTTCTTGAGAAACCGCGATCGCAGTTGTCACACTATCCAAAGAAAATGCCAAATCTGTAAAGGCAATTACAGGTATCGCTTGCAACAAAGAGTTAAAACGCGGGCCGTGATGATGGTTGTCGTCGGCTTCTTCTGAGGTAAAGTGTTGGAATACCAACCACAGCAAATAGGCAGCACCTAATAATTCAAATTGCCAGTATTTCTGTATCCAAGTGGCAGTGAGAATTAAGCTGATTCGCAGCACATAGGCAACCACTAAACCAAAGTTCAGGGCCTTACGTTCTAGTTCTTTGTCTTCTAGTCCTTGGGCGATCGCAGCCAGGGCGATAGCATTATCAGCAGATAGCACCGCCTCTAATAAAACCAGGATCAGCAGGACTATCGGGGCTTCAACGCTGAAATTAAAGTGCAGATAATCAAAAATGTGGTCTAGCATTCCGGGTTTCTCAAGCAGGAAAAATTAAAAATTAACAGAATCAGCTAATTTGGAGATCAAAAGTGCAATAAAAAGCTACTTTTACCCAGCTTAACGCGTGGCTGCTGCATTCTCACGGTGTGGATATCCAGGCGATCGCTTCGCTATGGTATTACCCTAAAAGATTTTATTAGCTGTAAGCCTTTTCTCCCCCTTCCTCCCCTGCTCCCCTGCTCCCCTGCCTCTTACAGTTGGGGTTTCTAGAACGTTCACATCAACTAAAGGTGTGACGTTAAAGTCTTGTTGCAATAAATGAGTTTGAATTGATTGGGTGAGGCGATCACGAATTTCTTCAGCAGAAGCTGTAACTTGGGGTTGACGCTGTACATAAACCACACAAAGCAGAGTATCTTGATCTTCAATATCGGAGCGTGTGAAGCGCACATTTGACTCGACTAATTTTGCTAAACCAACTTGTGCCACAGTTTTCTGAACTTCAGCGTTGGCACGTTGGGCAAGACTAGAGCGTTGTAGATTAGGGGAATTAGCAAACTGCCAAGTAAGCAACCCTGCCAATGCAATGACAGTGATCACTAAGGAAATGCCGAATATTCGTTTTTTACCACGCTGATAGCGAGTTCCTTGGGCAGACAGCCCAAATAATCGGAACACAAGTGTTGCTGAAAAGTTGATACCGCATAGTTGCAACAACAGTAAGAACAGCCCCGAAGTTACCATGTCCCATCTGCCAACGGCACTTGCCATCCCCACAATTCCCGCAGGTGGAGCTAAGGAAGCGGCAACTAACATTCCGGTTGCGGCTCCAGATACTAAACTACTCCGCTCTGATTGAACTAAGTTTAGCGCCCCTGCTGCTCCGGCTGCCAATGGTAAAATCACTGCAACTGCTGAAACTTGGCTATTATCTAGCATTAAAGAGGTGGGAATTTCTTGCTGTAATATCAGACTAAGTAGCCAAGTCGTGACTATTGTGACCGTTAAAGCTGAAAAATAGCGAAGAATACTCCGCCCCAGGAGTTGGCGATCGCCCCATGCAGTAGCAATTGCTGTATTCATTGCCGGGCCTGCAAACGGTGCAATCAGCATCGCTGCCACCAACAAATAAGGTGTATTAGTATACAAGCCAATCCAGACAACAAAGCCTGCGAGTGCGGCATAACCGAGAAAGCCTTGCCAAGAGCCAACACTTTGCAAACCGGAGAGCAGAATCTCAATCGGGCTGCGTTCCTCCACATCTACAACCTGCTGCGGTGCTTCCGACGCTGGGGGTTGCAGAGTCATTACACCCGTGGGTATGAGAGTAATTTGTGCTTTGGGTAAATCTTGCAATTCCTCTAGGACTTTCCCAACTTCTTGATTAGAAACATGGATCATCACCACGTCAATGGGTTCGTCTGCATTCCCTTCAAATCGTGACAGGTTGGTGCCATTGTGAGATTTAGCAATTTCAATAACTGCTTTTCCGTTTCCTCGTGGCACTTGGATAATAAGTTGACGCATTTTCACCTCCTACCGTTAACCATCTTGCTTGAGGGGGCGAAAACACTACTACCCAAAGAAAGATTTGATTGTCCACTAGGACTTACGCAACTGGCATATTTTAAGTTTGTAGTGAGGACTTTAGTCCTCTCTGGGAGATGCTCCGCGAACTTACACAGTGACTGATTATTTTTTTAATTGGAAGTCCCTTGTCTTGCCTGGGGTGTCTCATCAAAATAATAAAAGAGGCTTGGCTCTTCACCAAACCTCACTATAAATCCAGTGCATAACAACATCCCGGACTAATTTACCTATTATTTTCGTACTTGGTCATCTTCCCATAGGATGTGTCCAAATACCCGAAAAACTGATATTACTTGAATTTGGTATTTTAAACTACATTTAAAGTTGAATATCTGCCTCATACCGTTGGCTGAAAGTCAAAAAGAAAAGACGGGTTTGATCCCGCCGATATAGCTTGAAAGTGGTAATACACCTTGAATTATATAAAATAGCAAAAATTAAATTTAATAGGTTATCAGGAAAATTTATTATATACACAAAAAGAACAAACATTTATGTTGTACTCAGTGTTTTAATCATAAGCAATTCTGGTAATACTTATCAACATATCACATCATAATTTTCATGAATTGCCAAAATGGCAATTAGAAATAAATCAAAAAACTAAGTTTAATTCTGCCGTAATGATTGACAAGACAGAGATTTTCGTAATGTGAGTAGTTTCCACAAAATTTTTGATAATAAAACTCAGATATATGAATCTGTCAAAAAAATTACAATTATTTTTTGTATATATGCTATGCCACTAGGGAATAAACGTGTGTATGAAAAATAACTCAAAACAGTTATAATTTGGCTATAAGACACTGATAAAAATTTGCAGTTTAACCGAAAATACCAGGCATTGACTGGCATATTTCGGGTTTTTATCCTGCCCACTCTCTGACAACCAGAGAGTTTCCCTAAAATCTTGGTGGTTTACGCAGATACTAGTTGAGAAATATAGCTTTAAAAACAGTATTCCTCAGTAAAATTATTATGTTTTAAACCACAACAAGAGATATAGTAAGAGTTTCACTAATCCTGTTCAGATGCCTGGATGTTACAAACGCAACTTAAAACCAACACAAAACTTGGTTGGACTCTAGATGAGAGAGATCCAAAGTTCATCAAATCGATGATGCCCTTCTTGAGTTTTTTATATCATTACTATTTTCGAGTTCAAACTAGTGGCTGGCATCATATTCAACCTCACGAAAAAGTCTTATTTGTTGGTTCTCACAATGGAGGACTGGCAGCCCCCGATATGATTATGATGATGTACGACTGGTTCCGCAGATTTGGTGTTGAGCGGCCTGTCTACGGTCTTATGCATCCCAAAGTATGGGAAGTTAGCCCCCCAATTGCCCAAATGGCTGCCAAAACTGGGGCAGTCATTGCCCATCCGAAAATGGCTTATGGTGCTTTACGTGCTGGAGCTAGTTTACTTGTCTATCCAGGTGGTGCAGAAGATACCTTCCGGCCGCATCATTTGCGGAATAAAATTTATTTTGCTGGACGAAAAGCATTTATTAAGCTGGCGCTACGAGAAAATGTGCCAATTATCCCTGTCATTTCTGATGGGGCCCACGATACGTTGTATGTGGTGACTGATATTTATAATGTTTTGCGGCAATTTCATGAATGGGGAATGCCTTGGCTATTTGGCGTTGATCCTGTAGTTTTTCCGATTTATTTAGGTTTACCTTGGGGATTAGCAATGGGGCCACTACCCAATATTCCCTTACCTGTACCCATTCAAACACGGGTTTGTCCACCCATTGTTTTCCCACGCTATGGTCGGGAAGCAGCAAGCGATCGCCTGTATGTCGATGAGTGTTATGAATTAGTTGTGAGTAAGATGCAGCAAGAGTTAGACCATTTAGTCAAACTTAATGCTTGATCTGATTCCCCACGCCCAGCAAGGAAGACAACAAGACTAACACAGGAATAATTTCCAATCTTCCCAACCACATCAACACAATTAAAGTCAGCTTACCTAGCCAGTGTAAATCTGGCCCGGTAATGCCTACAGATAAACCGACACTTCCTAAAGCAGAAGCAGTTTCAAAAACTATATTAATCAAGCTAGCTTCAGGGACAAGATGAAGCAATATTAAAACTCCCAGGGCGATCGCTCCTATCCACAAGATAGCCAAAACAGCAGCAGATGCGATCATATTATTGGCTGCGGATTCAGTTAATACTTTATTATCTAGTTGATAGCGCATAAGTTGATGGGGTTTGAGGTCAAGTTGCCGAAACCGCCATACTACTGCTTTGTAAAAAACTATCAATCGCCGTAGCTTCAATCCACCCACTGTAGAACCAGCAGTCCCACCAATAACCATAGCCAAACTCAACAATAGTTTGCTACTAGGACTCCAAGAATCTAAATCAACAGTTTCAAAGCCACAGGTTCCTAAAGCAGAAACCCATTGAAACAAGGAATCTAACCACAGCACTGTACCACTGAACCAATAAGTTTCTAATAATAGCGCTAGCACTCCTAAAAACAACAATAGCCACAAAGCTCGATGTTGTGAATCTTGCCAAAGTGCAGACAAGCGCCGTTGAGTGATTAACTGGTAGTGGATAGGAAAACTAATAGCTCCAGCAATCATTAGGGGAATGACAGCCAATTGAATCATCGGACTGTAACTACCTAGACTTTGATCACGGATACTAAAACCACCTGTAGCAATGCCTGTGAAACCGTGGTTAATGGCATCCCAGCAAGGCATTCCGGCTATGTGCAGCAATATCATCCCTAAACCAGTATAAATCAGGTAAACCCACCAAATGCGGCGGACTGTTTCCTTAACAGTCAAACCAATGTGTTGCTGTCGTCCCTCGGAACGATAAAGCTGATCAGCTTCAGTACTCGGTTCTAGCGTCGAAAGCACCAAAACAATTATGCCTACGCCCCCAATCCATTGTGTAAAAGAACGCCACCACTGCAAGCTATGAGGTAGTTCATTTTCATGTAGTGTTACCGTCAGCCCTGTACTAGTAAATCCTGAGAAGGCCTCAAAAAGAGCATTTTCAAAGTGCTGAAACTCAAGTACAGTTTGCGGTGTTTGCAAATTAGCATTGATGGCGATCGCCCAAAATGGAATTGCTCCTAAAAGTGGGATGATTGCCCAACTAATGGCAGCAATCAACATGGCATGACGGAGACGAATTGGTTGAATGTGACGAAATAGACGGTAACAGAATTGACCAGTAGTGCCAGACGCGATCGCAGTTGCTAAGAATGGCCAAATAGCATCATACTCGCCAAACCAAATGCACACAGGTAATGAAGCTAAAGCCATGATACCTGGTACATGTAGCAACAAACCTACATAGTGCAAAATTGATTGAATACCAGGATGGAAATAGGGAAACTTAATCTTCACGCTTGTGGCAGCAAATTGTAGAGAGAACGGGCAATAATAATCTCTGGGTCTACAATGACATCAACACCCAACTTTTCAAACAATGCTTGATGTTCCTTGTGATTAACCATACTAATTAGTGTAAAAATATTACGTTCTTTGCCGAGGAACATAGTCATGAGGTTGGCTGAATCATCACTAGTTGTAGCAATTAAAGCATCTGCTTGATCAGCCCCTACTTCATCTAAAATGCCTCCCTGAGCAATATCAGCGTGAAATACCTTGACGTTGTATTTCTGTAAAACTGCTTGTGCCTTCTCCTTTGAGGCTTCAATAATTGTCACATTATGCCCGTCTTGCAGCGCTAATTCTGCCAAAGCAATTCCTTTGGAACTAGCACCGACAATAATCAAGTTCATAGATCGATTTGCATGAAGTGTAGGAAGTTACCGCAACCAAAGGTAAATATTTCATCAACAACCTAGTAGGTTGATAATACTTATAATATCGTCCTCATCTGCCCAATTCCTCAATGATTTACCCCGTTATTTGGCACAACAATTCAGTTACTTTAATTGACCAAACCCGTTTACCCAACGAATATGCTGTAGTAGAGATTCACCGTAGCGAGGATATGGCAAGAGCCATTAAAACTATGATTGTCCGTGGTGCGCCGGCCATTGGTGTAGCTGCGGCTTATGGGATGTATCTGGGCGCGAGAGAAATCGAGACAACAGATAAGCATGAGTTTTGGGAACGCTTAGAAAAAGTTGCTCAGTTATTACGTTCCACTCGCCCGACAGCGGTAAATTTATTTTGGGCAATTAGTCGCATGATGAAAACTGCCTACGAAACCCCAGGGACAGTAGCAGAAATTCAGCAAAACCTCTTGCAAACCGCCCAAGCTATCAATGCTGAGGATTTGCAAACTTGTCAGGCCATCGGTGATCATGGGTTGGCAGTATTACCCACTACACCAGAAAAATTAACTATCCTGACCCACTGTAACGCTGGGGCATTAGCAACTGCTGGGTATGGTACAGCCTTGGGTGTGGTGCGTTCCGCTTGGCGAGAAGGGCGATTAGAACGTGTATTTGCTGATGAAACCCGTCCTCGTTTACAAGGTGCCAAACTGACTGCTTGGGAATGTGTGCAAGAAAACATTCCTGTGACGGTAATTACTGATAACATGGCTGCCCATTGCATGAAACAGGGTTTAATTCATGCGGTAGTTGTGGGTGCCGATCGCATTGCTGCCAATGGTGATACTGCGAATAAAATTGGTACTTATAGTGTGGCGATCGCAGCTAAAGCCCATGATATTCCTTTTTATGTAGCCGCTCCCCTGTCTACCATTGATTTTGATTTAGCTGATGGTAGTCAAATTCCCATTGAGGAGCGTAACCCAGAGGAAGTATACCAAGTTGGCGATACGATGCTGACACCGTTGGGTGTGGAATTTTATAATCCAGCATTTGATGTTACCCCGGCTGAGTTGATTACAGCCATAATTACGGAACAAGGTGCGTTTCCTCCTGATGAGTTAGTAAAATTACAGTTGTAATTAGTAGCTTAAATCACCATTATAGTCATTAGACAAGATAATATTGCTTGTTTGGTCAGGCTTGGTGCGAAATTTTTACTAGGTGGTGTGTAGTTTATAGAGCAATACAGTTCACGTATTGGTTTATAGAGTCAGACTATATTTGGATTTTAGATTGGGAATCACCAAGCCGCCCGCGCGCAGCGATTGTAATACACCAAAACCATAAAAAGAGAGTATGAATAAGCTAATTCCGGCTATTGTGTTAATTATTTGCTCAATCGGAATTACGAGTTGTGGTAATTCGCCAACTGATACGGTTACCCAAAATCAGCTGCAACCTACACCAGAAAAAACTACACCCCCCCAGACTAATAGTGGTAATAACCAAGCTCAACCAGTTGCTAATAAACAACCACAAATTGGTACAGTCACAGAATTAGTAACAGGCGATATTATCTGCTACGCCACCATAGTAGATGAACAAGGAATTGAACATCGTGTAGGTGCATCATTTGAAATTTGTGCTGAATCAGAAAAATATTTAAACAAGAAAGTCCGCGCCTCTTATGAAATCGCTTCCTTAAATGATTGCGAAAGTATTGAACCATGTGGCAAAAGTCGCCAAGAATCTATTATTGCCAGTATGGAAATTTTGGATAAGAAAACATCAAGTAAACCCGCAGCTAGCAACTCACAAACCCTCAGCAATGGGAAGTGGACAATTACCATTGGTAATAGAGATTCTTGGACTGGAGTTAATAATACAGGGAACCTGACTTATAAAGGATGTGATGTCAAAGGCAATTGTATAGATTTAAAAGGTGGGAAAGTCACCTGTCGGGATGGTACCTGTTTTACAGGTTGGGTGAATGGAGATTATCGCTACATTTGGTCACAAGCGATTACCGAAGATGGTAATGCCTCTCCCACCCTCATTGTCAAAAAAGGCGACACGGAAATCCTGAACGCTACAGGATTTAAACTTGTACCTACTAGTTAAACCAATTCGCAATTCGCAATTCGCAATTCGCAATAGAGCCTACGGCACGCTCCGCGAACGCAATTACGTGTTGTAACGTGGATTTAGACCCCGCCACAACATTTGCGGCTTGATAGAAGACGGGGACTTAAACCCCTACACTTTGTTAAATTTTCCCCCAAGCCATAGCTAATCTAAAGGCGAAATTCGATCACCAGTTTTAGGATCAAAAACAAACAACTGACTTAAATCTAATTGTAGAGACAAGCGATCGCCTGGACGCGGCTGGACATTGGCATTAGTTTGAATATTCAACACCGAAGTCAAACCCGGTACACTAGCGCGAATCAAAGTCTCCCTTCCCAGAGGTTCCACCACCTGCACCTCAACTGTTAACCCTGCTAAATTCCCCTCTCTAAGTTCTCCTTGTCTCTGTGGTTCGTCAATATAAATATGTTCGGGACGAATCCCCAAATCAAAAGTTTGACCTTGACGTAACTGCACCTGTTCCCTCACCGCAGGCGGAACACTCAACGACTGGCCATTCACATCAAACACATTATTTTGATAAATTGCCGGCAAAATATTCATGGGAGGATTCCCCAAAAAAGTTGCCACCATGCGATTAGCTGGACGCGCGTAAATACCTTGGGGATCACCAATTTGTTGAATTTTCCCCCGTTCCAGCACCACAATCTTATCAGCCAAGGTCATGGCCTCGACTTGATCATGGGTCACATATATAGTAGTAATTCCCAATTGGTGATGTAGCTGTTTTAACTCTGCTCTAGTATCATCGCGTAACTGGGCATCTAAATTAGACAGAGGTTCATCTAGTAAAAATACTTGGGGTTCACGGGCGATCGCTCGTCCTAATGCTACCCGTTGTTGCTGTCCCCCAGAAAGCTGTTTGGGTTTGCGATCTAGTAGGTGTTCCAAAGAAAGCGATCGCGCCACTTTCACCACTCGTTCTTGAATTAGTTTCGGGTCAACCTTCCGCATTTTCATCCCAAAAGCGATGTTTTGCGCCACTGTCATGTGCGGATACAAAGCATAATTTTGGAATACCATCGCAATATCCCGTTGTCTAGCGGGTACATTATTCATCAGGCGATCGCCAATATACAGATTACCTGATGTGGCAGATTCCAAGCCGGCGATGGTGCGTAAAATTGTCGACTTCCCACAACCCGACGGCCCCACCAATACCCAAAATTCACCATCGGGAATTTCAAAGGTAATATCCTCGATGGCGGAGACGTTGTTAAATCTACGTCTAATTTCTTCTAATTGAACTTTTGCCATAAGCCGATTTCAAACTTCAATATTCGATTTATGCAGATAGATGCGGGTTAACTCCTTTTAGACTATCACTCCAGCCGAGCCACAAACTCGTCTTTTGTCAGGTCAGCATCCCGTTAGCATTCCTCATTTTGACCAAGCCGGGTGAGACAACAACGAAGCAAACACACGCACTCCCCGCAGTTGATTAGACAGGGGTAAATGACCTTTAGGGGCGCTTAAATCCCAGGTAAACTGGTTGGGGTATCGCGTCCAGTTATTACCGCTTTTCCAGCCAATTTTCGGCCAGAAATTGTCCCAATTTTTGCCTAAACTCAACCAAATTTCGCGCTGCACCGAAAAGCCAAACTTGCCCTCGGAGTGGACTATCCAGAGGTGGTTAATAGTTTGTAAATCCACAATTGGCGCATTTTCTACTTCAGTAAAATACAACCATTTTCTTTGTACAGCCGTTGGACCTGCTAGCTCACACAGATTTTGGATAGTCATGCGATCGGCTGCTTGGAAGTCCTGGACAGCAAGTAGCTGTTGCAAGGGATTGTAATTAATCCCTGACTCTGATTTTAGAGGTACAATTCCTTCAGGGAAGTCTGTTTGCAGAAATTCTTTGACTTGGGGTGCATCAGAATTGTAGAGGACTTGATAAGTTTTGCCATCGATCCAAGTCGCTGGGTGATCACGTCGTTGCCGTAAAAATTCCATCAACACATCTAATCCTTCATTACCCAAGTTAGCTAACTGTGGGATAATCTGTTGTTGGACTTGAAAAGACCCAGCGATTAACGATTGTCGTAGGGAGTCGATGTCATTAGCAGTGCCTGATAAAATCATTGGGTCTGTCATGCCATTACTCTTGTTAGCGTTCAGTGAAAAAGTGATTGGCTATCGATTGTTCTCCAAGGTGAAGCACTGATAGCGAAAAGTAGTTTACCCCCAAATACTGTACAAGGGGAATGAGGGAAAAATCTGCACCTTGTGTCTAGGTAAACAAAAGACATAGCAAAATTTGCAAGCCTGTCAAAGAAAGAATTTTGGACTGGCGGCGTATCGTTCAGGAGTGTTTGAAATATGTACGACAAGATTATCCCCCCCACAGCCGGAACAAAAATCACCTTTAAAAATGGTGAGCCAATTGTGCCTGACAATCCAATTATCCCTTTTATTCGGGGCGATGGCACAGGTATTGATATTTGGCCGGCTACCCAAAAAGTACTAGATGCTGCGGTAGCCAAGGCATACAATAATCAACGTCAAATTAGTTGGTTTAAGGTTTACGCTGGGGATGAAGCTTGTGATTTATACGGCACGTATCAGTATTTGCCTCAGGATACGTTAACGGCAATTAAAGAATATGGTGTAGCCATCAAAGGCCCCTTGACTACTCCCGTCGGCGGTGGGATTCGTTCTTTAAATGTAGCATTGCGGCAAATTTTTGATCTGTATGCCTGTGTACGTCCTTGCCGTTATTATGCAGGTACACCCTCGCCCCACAAAAATCCAGAAAAACTAGATGTAATTGTTTATCGGGAAAATACGGAAGATATTTATTTGGGTATCGAGTGGAAACAGGGAAGTGAAATCGGCGATCGCTTGATTAAAATCCTCAACGAAGAACTCATTCCCGCCACCCCAGAACACGGCAAAAAACAAATCCCCCTCGATGCTGGTATTGGGATTAAACCCATCAGTAAAACTGGTTCTCAGCGTTTAGTGCGACGCGCCATCAAACACGCCTTACTGTTACCCAAACACAAGCAACAAGTGACCTTGGTGCATAAAGGCAACATTATGAAGTACACCGAAGGCGCTTTTCGTGATTGGGGTTATGAATTGGTAACCAGTGAATTTCGCACTGAATGCGTTACTGAACGGGAATCTTGGATTTTAAGCAACAAAGAGAAAAATCCTGATATCTCCTCAGAAGATAATGCCCGTGAGATTGACCCTGGTTATGATTCCTTGACACCAGAGAAAAAAGCGCAAATTGTCAAAGAAGTGGAAACAGTTCTTAACTCAATTTGGGAAACCCACGGTAATGGCCAGTGGAAAGACAAAATCATGGTCAATGACCGGATTGCTGACAGTATTTTCCAACAAATCCAAACCAGACCCGATGAGTATTCGATTCTGGCGACAATGAACTTAAACGGTGATTATTTATCTGATGCGGCTGCGGCCATTGTCGGTGGTTTAGGAATGGGGCCAGGGGCTAATATTGGCGATGCTTGTGCCATATTTGAAGCTACCCACGGCACCGCACCCAAGCACGCCGGCTTAGATCGGATTAATCCTGGTTCCGTGATTTTGTCTGGTGTGATGATGCTGGAATTTATGGGTTGGCAAGAAGCCGCAGACCTAGTTAAGAAAGGTTTAGGCCAGGCGATCGCTAGTAGTCAAGTCACCTATGATTTAGCCCGGTTGCTAGAACCACCAGTAGAGCCTTTAAAGTGTTCTGAATTTGCCGACGCAATTATCAAACATTTTGGATAAATGATGATTAGGGTGGGAATATCCCGCCCTAGCGCTAAATTTATTATTAGAGCGTGTTTGAAAAGTGATTGGCTGTGATTTTAAACACTCGCAGATCCCCCTAAATCCCCCTTACAAAGGGGGACTTTGATTCATTTCCCCCCTTTTTAAGCGATGCCCTGAGCTTGTCGAAGGGGGGGCTAGGGGGGATCTAAAAGTATTTGATACATCATGAAGGACTTTTCAAACATCCTCTTAGTTAATGCGAAAAAAGCGATGATTAACTAGGTGATTTATATGGTTACTAGTCCTTTAAAGTTAAACTTAAACACCGTTGATCTCACAGACGAACAGTTTTATCAGCTATGCCAAAATAATCAGGAGTTAAAATTTGAGCGGACATCCACCGGAGAGTTAATTATTATGCCACCTGTGGGAGGAGAAAGCGGGAATCGAGAAGCTGATTTAATTATTGATTTGGGAATCTGGAATCGACAAACAAAACTCGGCTACACTTTTAGTTCTTCGACTATATTTAAATTACCTAATGGTGCAGACCGTTCTCCTGATGCGGCGTGGATAAAATGTGAACGATGGGAAGCTCTTACTCCTGAACAAAAACGTAAATTTCCTCCTATAGCACCAGATTTTGTCATGGAATTAAGGTCAGCTACCGATGATTTAGCAACTCTGCGTCAGAAAATGCAGGAATACATGGATGCAGGGGTAAATTTGGGATGGTTAATTAACCCTCAACAGCAGCAAGTAGAAATTTATCGCTCAGGAAAAAACGTAGAAGTGCAAGATTTGCCTACAGTGTTGTCTGGTGAAAATGTCTTGCCAGGATTTAGCTTAATTTTATCCACTTATTAGGTATTTTCTAACGCCAAATTTCTCCTCCAAGTAAGTGAATTAGATAATTATCCATAATTGTTGGTAATTCCTTGGCAGAATAGGAATAAGTTAAATCAAGAAATTGAATTGCTCTAGTTATCAATTGGTTTTTATCCACAATGGCTGATAATTGAGAGCGCGTATATTTACCATTCATTACTTCCACACTGGCATCAGATATGGCATCTTCAATTACTTCTTCTAATATCAACATTTCCCATTCATCTTGATTGACGTAATATGATGTTTTATTTTCTTTGGTATTCAGCTTTTGAATTTCTCGAATTGAGTTGCGAATAGATGCCATCCAAAAATTTGTTAATCGCTGTTCTATTTGATTTTTAATTAAATGAATTAACAAGATATTTACATAAGACTGTATATTACGCAAAACTGCTTGCTTACTCATCCCCTCTAACTCATCCACAATTGCCAAAGCATCTGCGTAACGTCCTTGTAAAATGCTATTTCTCAGGTCAGTTAATTCCTGTGTCATTTTTACGAACCTTCATCAAATAATGGCTAAATCTCTGTCTGCTACTGGTGATCTTTCGCTGTTATTTGCTATGAGCGATCGCGCAAAGCGCACCACCTCGCACCTCGCTACTCCTTTATCTAGTATGACTCCGACAATGATCATGGAGAATAGCGGATGGCGGTGGCATCACTAAGGTACTGCAAATTATCCTGAAGGTGCTGGAATACAAAATGTACTTAGGGATTGCTGAAAAAGAACGAAAAGGTGACAGTATCTAAGGTAATCAATAATTACTCACAAAAATTATAAAATGGGTATTCTTGCTAGATCCCGACGCATTGCTATCACTGTCTTTTCCTTTGGCGTTGTCTTGTGCAACCAAGCAGCAGTAGCAACTATTACAGTACCTCTACGCAGCCAAAAGGGAATGGTGGTTTCAGCACATCCCCTCGCCAGTGATGCGGGAATTGCCATGTTGCGTCAGGGTGGTAATGCTATTGATGCAGCAGTAGCTACAACTTTTGCTATTTCTGTAGTTGAGCCTTTTTCGGCAGGAATTGGCGGTGGCGGATTTTTATTGATGCATTCTAGGGTGTTGATTTTGTGGGAGAGATGCTCAAAATTTTTCATGCAGTTTCTGTG
>NZ_CAWUDM010000116.1:0-16514 GCF_963920855.1 Nostoc sp. CCY0012
TGCTGGAAAATATATCTCCCATTATCCGTCATCTTGTATTTGACAGACTACTAGTTGCATTGATTGTATTTGTTTTGCCAGTCTCCCCAGTCCCCCAACCTTGCCATCTCACTTTGGAGCGTTGCTCCCGAATAATATAGTTATCCGTCACCGATCTGATGTGGATAATTTGTTTACCCTCCAAGATGGAAACAAAGACGGCTGGAGGATGGGAAGCCTTAATTACACAAGTTGAAACAGAAAAGTTACCAAGTCGCCTTTACCCAGACTGATGCGATCGCCTGGTCTAAGGCGGTGTCGGTTCCCTGGTAATAATGGCAAGTTATTAATATAAGTACCATTAGAACTGCCCACATCTTCTATGTAGTGAGCATCTCCCTCAACCCGAATATCTGCATGTATCCGGGAAACAATTTCTGAATTGGAAAATCCGGATACATCCACATCGGGGGGAATGCGGTCATTGGGCTTGCCGATATGAATTACAGACAAAGTTTGCGGCAGTTCAATTTCGCTATCGCTTTGGACGTGGAATAACCGTGCCGTTACCTGCTGTAATTGCGTCCTAGAAGCCGCTGGGACAGGATTTGCTGCCGCTGCAACTGTTTGAGGCTCAGGTTCAGGTGCGGGGGGTTCTACCGGAGCTGGTGGCGGCTCTGGCTGCGGATCTGGTGTAGGTGCTGGGGGTGGAGTTGGCACTTCTGGCTCTGCAACTACAGGTTGAGCAGCAGGTGCTGGTGGTGGGCTACTTTCTGCTACTGGCATTGACATTGCTGTCGCTGGCAAAGGTGAAACCGCAGGTGGATTGGCGTTGGCATCTGAGTTGATTCCCAACGAATCTGGTTGTAACAGTTCCAATAGTGGATCAGGCTCAACTAACGGCGGTACTTCTACGGCAATATCAGGAGCAACAGTGGCAGCAGCAGTAGTAGGCGCAGCATTTGAGTGCAGATTATAACCACATTGACCACAAAAAGCAGCATCTGCCTGCACAGTTGCGCCACAGTTGGGACAGTTACTAGTTGTTGGTAACGGCGTATAACAAGCTTCACACTGGACAGCGCCGTCTGGATTGGGGTGATTGCAATTAGGACAGACGATCATCAATTTAAGTCCTTGTTCAAGATCATCGTAAATGTAGTATTGGCAAGCAGAAAGAACTATGTAGACGCTTCTGGGGTGAGATAACGCTACAAAAATAAGTCGCAGATCTAGACGACTATGTTAGCGGTGGCGAGAAATGAGCTTTACCCACAGGTTTTGCCCCAGGGAAAACTCTAGCTTCCGATTTTAACAGTACGCGGAAGTTCCCACCCTACTAAGAGTTGAGTGTGGGGATGAATAGCGGGGTTTGAGGATTGCATCTGGAATTGATTTTTTACTTGGTAAAAACAAATTCTGGATGGATGACGAATCCCCAGGATTTTCTGGTAAAATCCTCAATGTCTTGACCATCAATGCCATAAGCGAAAACCAAGCTAATTAGGTATATGTTGCAAGAAAAAGATTTGGGTCTTGGGAACCAGGACTCCTGCCCTTGGAGGGAATGTAAGACCAAAAAAACTGCGGAGTTTTTGAGGCTATTCCCGATGAATTGGGAAGCTCCGACTTCAGCCGTAGGCAGGTCTGAGTAGTTCACCAATTACTCCTGATATGAAAGTTAAACAGGGAGTTCCGAACCTGCTGCGGCATCTAACAACCACCAAAGTTCTCCCTGGGGTTGAATTAAGCGGGATGGATAAGTGAAGTCATCGGCTACAGGCGCAAAGACTTGAGCTAAAGCTGGTCGTTTATTAGCACCAGCCACCACAAAAATTACACTGCGCGCAGCGTTGATCAATGGGTATGTGAAGGTTATGCGGGGATTACCGTCTTTATTGCCCACAGTCACCAAGCGATCGCGCACTTGTAAAGCATCGGTGTGGGGAAACAAAGATGCAGTATGTGCATCATCACCCATGCCTAGCAGTACTACATCCAAAGCCGGAAATTCAGCAGGGGAAGAATTAAAAAATTCTCGTAGGTGTTGTTCATGTTTAGCTGCTGAAACTGCTGGATCTGCATCCAAAGTCGGTACAGCATGAATATTAGCAGCGGGGATATCAACGCGATCTAACCACGCACGCCGCGCCATCAGTTCATTGCTATCAGGATGATCGGGTGGAACATAACGTTCATCTCCCCAGAATACATGGATTTTATCCCAAGGCAGGTTTTGTTGAGCGATCGCCTCATACAAAGGCTTTGGTGTACTACCACCAGCTAAAGCAATAGTAAATTGCCCACGTTCCTCAATGGCAGTTGCCAACTTCGATAAAATCAAATCAAGCGATCGCGCCACCAGCGCAGATAGATCCGGGAGAACTTCAACCGTTTTATTCATGGTTTCATCATCACATTGCCGACTTCCAGCAATACCATACCGAACTTCTGACAATTCCCCTTTTTAACTTTTGAAACTTTTAACATGAAGCATTAAATGGGGATAGGTCAACATAAAACATCGTTACCATTTTCCACTGTCAGTTGTCAGTAGTCAGTTGTACGAACAGGGAAAGTCGGGATTGGGGAAGATAGTATGAATATCTGTCTCTAACCCCTAACCTATAGCCTCTAGACCCTAAACAACACATCCCAACTGGCGATCGCCTCTCGCTGGGCGATTAATAATTGCTGAATACCTTTTTCGGCAAAATCTAGTAGCTGATTTAACTGGGTACGGCTATAACTGCCTTCTTCGGCGGTTCCTTGGAGTTCGATGATGCCTAAGTGTTGATTCATCACCACGTTGAAATCTACGGTTGCTGCGACATCTTCAATGTAGTTTAAATCTAAATATGCCTCGCCTTGTAATAACCCTACAGATATTGCTGCCACTTGACCGCATAAAGGCGATCGCTCTAATTTTCCCTGCTGCAATAATTGAGCAACTGCATTAGCTAAGGCGACAAACCCACCTGTAATGGCTGTGGTTCTGGTACCAGCATCCGCTTGTAATACGTCAGCATCTACAGTCAGTGTGCGTTCTCCCAACGCCTCAAAATCAATTGCTGCTCGTAAGCTGCGTCCTATTAAACGTTGAATTTCTTGCGTCCTTCCCGATAATTTCAACAATTCTCTTTCTTGCCGTTGCTGCGTGGCAGAAGGTAACATGCGATACTCTGAAGTCAGCCAGCCTTTGCCAGAACCTGCTAAAAACTTCGGCACACCTTCGGTAACGCTGACAGTACAAAGTACCTGGGTGTCGCCACATTTTGCGAGGACAGAACCGGGGGCAAAACGGGTAAAACCGTTATGAAAGCTGATGGGACGGAGTTCGTAGGGTTGCCGACCATCGGGACGCTGCCAAACCATGAAAGTTGCCTCAGAATTGTGATATAAGAATACTGCTTTAAGGTTACTTTAGTATTACTACTTATATAAGTACTATATTATTGAGTCAAAATATAAACTATGGCATCCATGAAAAATTGATTATTTTGCGGTTTAATCAGGATAAATTTTGGTGTTAAGTCCTAGATAACAAAGTTAAAATATTTTGTTGCACCATCTCTGGTATCTGATCCCCATTGACAGTTAGCAAGCGACGGCGACGGTCATAATACTCTAGGATGGGAATAGTGCGATCGTAAAATATTTCTACACGCCGTTGCACGATTTCGGGTTGGTCATCTGGTAAGGAACGCCCTAAGGAGCGACTAACCATAATAGCTTCTGGTACTTGTAAATAAATAGCCCAATCTAACTTTTGCCCTAAATCATCCAACAAAAAATCCAATTCCTCAGCTTGAAAGGCAGTACGGGGGTAACCCTCTAATACCCAACCGCCAGTGACATCAGGCTGTTTGAGCCGCAACCGGATTAACTCAATCATCATTTCATCTGGAACTAGTTCCCCTTTGGTGACATACGGTTGTGCATGGCAACCCAAGTCACTAAGATTAGCGATCGCCTGCCTTAAAATTTCGCCTGTAGAAATTTGAGGAATATCAAAATGTTTGCACAGCTTTTCGGCTTGAGTGCTTTTTCCCGATCCTGAACCTCCCAGAATCACTAATTTCACTACAACTCACTCCTTTTTTGGTAAAATTCTTAACGTTCTGAGTGCGTTTTGCTCCCACACAAGTGATATTTAACACTGCAATTTTTTTATTTGCCACTCCCCTATTTCTCCATTGGTGGGAATTACCAGTTATGCATTTTTATTGTTATGACTAGTTTCATGTAAAAAACGAAAATGTCAATATTCTCATTGCTTAGGAATGCAAACTTAATAAAATATAGAACCTCACTTACCAAGGAAAGGGGAGACTTTGACGAAAGTCAAAGGCGGGGTGAGGTTAAAAACCAGATGTGCATATGATTTCATTTATTTTGCTTAAAATAACTTGTAACACGTCTAAGCGCTACCTGATCTGTGAAACAGGTGGGGATAGTTTACAGTAATTGAAGCATCACAAGCTTACCCCTAATGCTCTGAAATCTTTCAGTTAGATTGACAATTAACTCTGTAAAATTCCTTAATTCTTTGTTATTTTTTGAACTTTTCCTATGGTTGCCCAGTTAGAAACACCAAGCGTCAATTCCACCCCCAACTTGCCTTATCCAGTTGAAGGTCTAGTGCAAGTTTTCACAAGCCCACACCGGAACTTTTTTACCAGTGTTATGGCTCAATCGCTGAGAATTGCCGGTCAAGGTACGCCAGTTTTAGTGGTGCAGTTTCTCAAAGGCGGGATTCGCCAAGGACAAGAGCGACCCATCCAGTTAGGGCAAAATTTAGATTGGATTCGCTGTGATTTGCCTCGCTGCATCGATACACCCCATCTAGACGAAGCAGAAAACCAGTCCTTACAAAAGCTATGGCAGTATACACAACAGGTTGTGTGTGAAGGAAAGTATTCTCTGGTAGTTTTAGATGAATTAAGTTTAGCGATGAATTTTGGCTTAATTCCCGAAACAGAAGTGTTAGGGTTTCTTGCACAACGCCCTCCCCATGTCGATATTATTCTCACAGGGCCAGAAATGCCTCAATCTTTGTTAGATGTGGCAGACCAAATTACAGAAATTCGGCGTAGTCATCGACCGTGAAAGTAGGGAGTGGGGACAAGGGGACAAGGGGAGAAGAAAGAAATTTCTTTCTCATCCCCCTTATCTTTGTCCTCTCAAAATTATTTTTATATGTAGGGATCAAACATGTTGAAAAACGATAAATGGATCATTGAACAAGCCAAGTTAGGGATGATTGCGCCCTTTGAAAACTCTTTAGTGCGCCAAATTGAAGATAGGCGAGTTATTAGTTACGGATTATCTAGCTATGGCTATGATCTGAGATTAGCTCCCACAGATTTTCGGGTTTTTAGACATATTCCCGGTACTATTGTTAATCCCAAGTGCTTTAACCCTGATAACTTGGAATCTATGGCATTACAAACTGATGAAGATGGATCATTTTTCATCATTCCAGCCAATAGCTACGCCTTAGGTGTATCCCTGGAACGATTACGAATCCCTCCCAACATCACAGTTATTTGTATTGGCAAATCAACAATGGCACGTTGCGGGATCATTGCCAACATTACACCTGCTGAGGCTTCATGGGAAGGCTACTTGACTTTGGAATTTAGTAATGCTTCTAGTGCAGACTGTCGAATTTACGCTAATGAGGGGGTTTTACAGTTGCTCTTTCTAGAAGGGGAACCATGTCAAACAACTTATGCTGACCGCTTCGGGAAGTATCAAAACCAACCTCAAACAGTCACTATTGCCAAAGTTTAAGGTCTTATCCTGTGAAACTAGAAGCCCCAACTATAGCCTGATAGTTGGGGTATTTCTGTCTCTTATGCCGCACTGCGAGAAGTTAGCAAGTTCCACAAGAAAATAGCGATAATTGCACCAAGAACTGCTAAAACCACACCAGTAATACTCAGTCCAGGAGCAGCTAGTGTTAAAGTTCCTGTACTAAAAAATACACCTAAACTACCACCAACAAAAGCACCAATAATTCCTAGTAAGATGGTTCCTAAGATCCCACCACCTTGACGACCAGGGTAAATAGCTTTAGCAATAGCACCGGCAATTAAACCTAAAGCAATCCAAGCAAGAATGTTCATTGTTTTTAATTTAGTAAATATTTTTAGTGACAGATATAAATTAACAATTCAACCCTGAAAATTAAATCTGCCATCAGAACTAAATTATTACCAGCCTTAAGGACTAGTACCGCAAGGTGGAAGTCAAAAATCAAAAGTCAAAAGTCAAAAATTATAAGTCTTTTGACTTATAAAAGAAGCAATTCAATGATTGAGAAGGGTGACTTTATTTACGCCGCAGTGTATTAGTAGTGAAATTATTACCCTTTGTTTGATATATATCTTCGCTGGATCTAATATCTAAGTAATTTGGCATTGTGCTGTAAAAATAAAAATCAGTATTTATGCAATACACTTAGAGCTTTGTCCAGATGTAGCGACTGTCTTTGGGACTGGAAACTAGTAAGCATTTTGCAAAATTGCCGCAGCTATTGGCTATTGCACATATCAATTGGCAGTAAGCTGTTTTATCTAGGCTATTTTTTCAACTCTACTATGGCAACGATTAACGACAACTACTTAAAGCTGAAAGCTGGTTACCTGTTTCCCGAAATTGCTCGACGGGTAAATGCATTCGCAGAAGCTAATCCTGAGGCTCAAATTATTCGATTGGGCATTGGTGATGTGACAGAACCTCTACCCCAAGCTTGCCGCACGGCGATGATCAAAGCGGTGGAAGAAATGGGCGATCGCGCTACCTTTAAAGGCTATGGCCCAGAACAAGGTTATGCTTGGTTACGGGAAAAAATTGCTGCCCAAGATTTTCAAGCACGGGGGGCAAATATCGATGCCTCAGAAATCTTTATCTCCGATGGCTCCAAGTGCGATACAGGCAATATTCTAGATATTTTTGGCAAAAACAATATTATCGCCGTTACTGACCCTGTATACCCCGTCTACGTGGATACTAACGTTATGGCTGGGAATACTGGGATTGCAAACGATCAAGGCGAGTTTGAGGGCTTAGTATATCTGCCCATTTCGGCTGACAATAATTTCATTGCTGAGATTCCCACACAGAAAGTCGATTTAATTTATCTGTGCTTCCCCAATAACCCCACTGGTGCTACTGCTACTAAGGAATATTTGCAAGCATGGGTGGATTATGCCAAAGCTAATGGCTCGATAATTTTCTTTGATGCTGCCTACGAAGCCTACATTACTGATCCTGCCATTCCTCACTCTATCTATGAAATTGCAGGTGCTAGGGAATGTGCCATTGAATTTCGTTCTTTTTCTAAGAATGCAGGCTTTACAGGGACACGTTGTGCATTAACAGTAGTACCAAAAACCCTGACAGCAAAGGCCGCCGATGGTACTGATGTGGAATTGTGGAAACTATGGAATCGTCGCCAGTCTACCAAATTTAATGGTGTTTCTTACATTATCCAAAGAGGCGCTGAAGCCGTTTATTCCCAGGAAGGACAAGCACAAATTAAGGCATTAGTAAATTTTTATCTAGAAAATGCCAAAATTATTCGT
Organism: Nostoc sp. CCY0012; assembly: GCF_963920855.1. Taxonomy (NCBI): domain Bacteria; kingdom Bacillati; phylum Cyanobacteriota; class Cyanophyceae; order Nostocales; family Nostocaceae; genus Nostoc; species Nostoc sp. CCY0012. Next base: position 7,572 of record NZ_CAWUDM010000116.1, read on the forward strand.
GAGCAACTTTCAGCCGCCGGTTTAGCTGTATATGGTGGCATTAATGCACCTTATGTCTGGGTAAAAACTCCCAATGGTCTATCCAGTTGGGAATTTTTCGATAAGTTGCTACAAACTGTCAATGTGGTCGGTACACCGGGTTCTGGCTTTGGGGCTGCGGGTGAAGGTTACTTCCGGATTTCGGCATTTAATAGCCGGGAAAATGTGGAAACAGCAATGCAGCGAATTACCGAAAAATTTAAGGTCTAAGTTTTGGTGGGATTCAGTTGTGTAATTTGATTAACAACTTTTGATGCGGTGGGCTAGGGTCACTATTTCCACCTGCCAAGACTGTTGGTCTGACTTTTCACCTCATGTGGAAAAGTCCAAAGAAAATCTAACTTCCAAACCCGGAATTTAAAGTCTCTCTCCTCGCAGGAGAGAGATTTAGAGAGAGGTTTTCCAGATACCGTGAAAAGTTAGGACTATTGGTGTGGGACAAACCCCTACGCCCACTCTAAAAAGTTGTATTAGCTACAGATTCAAACCTGCGGCTAATTGCGTGAATTAAGTGGTCACGATATAAAGTGAGTTAATTGGTGCTACACGTCCAGCATCCACTAAAGCTTGATACACCATGACGGCAACTTCTGCCCTTGTGGCATCGCGGGTGGGGTTAAGTACATTGAGATTGGGATAATTGACAATAAGTTGCTTTTGAGTCGCTGTTGCTACTGCATTACTAGCGTAGCCAGGAATTTTTACTTGATCATCGAAAGTTTTAATAGCGCCTGTATTTTCAGCAGATAAACCCAGTCCATTTACCAGGGATACTAGCACTTGTACGCGCTGGATATTTTGGTTGGGGCCAAAGGTATTATCGGGATAACCAGAGAGAAGTTGTCCTTGATAAGCTTGTTGAATTACCTTGAATGCCCAGAAATTCTCTGGTACATCCTTGAATTTAATGGCAGTGCGTTTCACAGATGGGTTGAAAGCTTTTACCATTAACGCCGCGTATTGTGCGCGTGTCATTGTTGCATCAGGTTTGAATGTACGGTCGGGAAATCCACTGACTATTTCCCTATTAACTAATTCCCGAATAAATGCCGCCGCCCAATGATTACCAATATCGGTCAAGTTGAGCGTGGGTGTGGGTGTGGGTGTAGGCGTTGGTGTAGGTGTAGGTGTAGGTGTAGGTGTGGGTGTAGGTGTAGGTGTAGGTGTGGGTGTGGGTGTAGGCGTAGGTGTGGGTGTGGGTGTAGGCGTAGGTGTGGGTGTGGGTGTAGGTGTGGGTGTTGGTGTGGGTGTGGGTGTTGGTGTTGGTGTTGGTGTTGGTGTTGGAACCGAAACGTTGGCAAACTCTATATTGCCTGTGACCTTACTGGGATCTATTTGATTTCCTACAGACACCAGCTTTTTAGAACTGGCGTTTTGCACATCAAATTTACTGTTATTACGGATGATATTGCCTCCTGGGTTATTGGTATTACCAATATCAGGTAAGGCATTGCCAATTACTGTCAGACCATCATCAGTATTATTTTCAATGAGATTATTACGCAGGATGGGAAGCGCAGTACCAGAAACAATAATTCCCGAACGATTTTCGTAAATTTTATTATCTAGAAGAGTGGGTAATGCTGCATCACTAATTGCAATACCAAAACCTGTGTTATGGCAGGTGTTACCTTGAATTTTACCTTGGGAATTTTTGGCGATCGCAATTCCATTGGCGGCATTTTCTGTAAATACATTACCTTGAATCACTGGATTCGCTTCACCTGTAGCAAATACTCCCTCACGCTTGCAGTTGATAAAGGTGCTATTGGCAACAGTAGGGGTGCTTGACTCAATCCAGACTGCACTACCACGACTAGCTAAATTAGTTACAGTCACTCCCCGGAGTTCGGCGTTATTCAATAGCACGAAGGTGACGTTTTGACCGGCAAAGGTACGGCTGAGATAGTTACCACTACCTTCAATGAATATATTACGGCCCTTACTCGCTTCATTACCCACAACTATTACACCCACTGGCACTGTGAGGGGAAAAGCTTCCCCGCTAGCAGCGTTGTAATTACCTTCTGCTAATTGAATCTTGGTTTCCGGTGTGGCAACCTTCAGAGCTTGCGTAAGTGTTTTGAAAGGCGATTGTTGGCTACCAGGGTTGGTATCGTTGCCTGCTGCTGGATTTACGTAAAAATTTTGTACCATATTTATACTGCCAAAAAATACATAGCCATCTTAGCTCTAACCATTAAAATAGGTAGCGATAGCGCAAGCGCTGTTTCTTGGATGCCCGGAGGGCTTTTGCCAGTTCGCTAAAACTAAAACTTCATTTGCAGTATTTACTACCAGAGCAAGCAGATACATTCCCGAAAAGGTTGTCATAAGTCTGGGTAATTATCTCCAGCTTGTTGCAGGCATCCTATTGCCTAAAAATATCGTTCTTCAACAAAAACTAATAAACCGAGTAAAAACTAACAGAAAAATTAAAAATTAACAATACCATTTATATTAATCTATTAAACACAAAGGATTTCCGAAAATTAAATCATTCATTTTTGAAAGTAGGTATCTTCACCCGTCTGATATTCAGAGCGGGTATTAGCCGTATAGGTGTACGCACTGTAACACCCATCCAACTAGAAAACTTTGGATATTTTTTTATTTAGAAATTCCTATGTAAATAAAACTTGATTGGTACAAAATTAATTGGCCAGTGCATAACATGAATCCAGAAATATCTGTCATTATTCCTGCTTACAACACAGCAGCCTATATTTCTCAAACAATAAAGTCGGTGTTGGGGCAAACGCTCCACAATATCGAAGTAATTGTAGTAGATGACGCATCAACTGATGGGACAGCAGCGGTAGCTAGAAGTTTTAAAGATGAACGGCTCAAAGTTTTTGTTAATCCGCAAAATCTGGGAGCCGGTGGTACGCGCAATCTAGCATTAAGGGAAGCTACAGGAAAATGGATTGCCGTTTTAGACTCAGATGATTGGTATGCCCCTGAAAGGCTGGAAAAGCTTTTACAGGTAGCAGAGTCCAAAAATGCAGATATGGTTGCTGATGATTTATTTCTGATTAGAGACGGTGAAAATTTTCCCTGGAGTACACTAATTAACGAAAGTGGCGAGGTCATTGAAAGCATAAAGCAAATAGACCCGGTATTTTTTGTAGAAACCGATGTCTATGGACAACAGGGATTGCATCTAGGCTTATCAAAACCTTTATTCCGGAAAGATTTTCTGCTGCAACATCATATTGAATATGATGCCAGCATTAAAGTAACCCAAGATTTTTGGTTAGTCATGGAATGTCTAATCAAAGGAGCTAGTTTTTTTCTCGTACCAGAACCATATTATTTTTACCGCTCCCGTGCAGGTTCTCTGGTTTATTCGCCTAAAGTCAACCGTATTGAGCAAGATTGTCAGGCGATCGCAGCTTTTTTAAAGCAAAATAGTATTGGCAAACAAACTTCCCTAGCCCGTGCTTTTTTGAAAAATCTTGCTGTTTTAAACAAGAATTTAGCTTATTACCGTGTTGTAGAATCACTCAAACAGCGAAAATGGCAAAGAAGTTTGATAGAAATGGTACGCAACCCCTATTTTTTCGTCCATTTCCTGAGCCAAATTCCCAGTATTCTCAATCGTCGGGTGCAGCGCTATATTTATGGAAATCAAGCAGCATATGAGATGATTCCCCGTAGCCATCAACAAAAAAGTTCTAGGTTAAGCCCACCCTAAACAACATAAAGCTCTCCGACTTCTACCCAGTTCTGCGGGTGTCTACAAGAAATTGGGGAGCTTAAAATAGCAGTCATTATTCACCTAGTTTAGCCCCACATCTCTTACAAAACCCAGCATCCACATCATGAAACTTCAAACCACAACTTGAACAAACAATTTCTACCTGATTGGCAGTTTTGACTAATCGTTTAATTAAATCCCCTACTTGCCAAGGAATCAAAGCAACACCTGTCAAAATCATTAATACTGTTAGCAGACGACCTAATTCAGAAATTGGTGTCACATCACCAAATCCTACAGTTGTCATGGTGACAACAGAAAAATAAAACGCATCTAAAAAAGTTGCAAAAACATGAGAATTAACTGGATGCTCGACTTGATAAATTAAGCCAGAGTAAACAAATATAATTGCAAATAAAGTAAATAAAATTTGTGCAAAAATTACACCATCATCGGTGGTAATAGTACCGAATAAAAATTTTCTGTCTATCAACCTAATTAATCGTAAGATTCTAAACCATCGCAGTAAGCGAATAAATCTGATATCAACTGCTCCTAAAAAAAATGGCAAAATTGCTATTAAATCAATAATTGAGTAAAAGCTGAAAATATACTGAAATTTATTTTCTGAACTCCACAGACGTAGTACATATTCTCCCGCAAAAATTATCACTATAATAGTGTCGATGACATCTAACTGAAACCGAATGGCATCAGGAATACTATAAGTTTCTGCCACAAAAATTCCTGATGATAGTAACACCAAAGCGGCAAGGGTTAAATTAATCGCTTTACCTGTTGGCGTTTCTAGGTCTTTTAGGTAAAATTCTGTTTCTTGTCTGCTTAGTAACATATTCATCAATTTAATATATTACCCATAACTCACAGTAGCAATGCTATATTATTAACATTTATCCTGTAGAAATTCTTCATTCAGATGAACCAAGAATATTTTATGCGTCTAGCATTAGAAGCAGCTAAAAAAGGAGATGCGCCTTATGGTGCAGTAATTGTTAAAAATAATGAAGTAGTCGCTGTAGCTCATAATACTGTGAAGCAAGATTGTGATCCCTCAGCCCATGCAGAAATCAATGTTATTCGTAGTTTAACAGCTAAACTTAAAAACCCCTCTCTCGAAGGTTATAGCATATATACAACTGGCGAACCTTGTCCCATGTGTGCCACTGCTTGTGTGTGGTCAGGAATATCGGAAATTATCTATGGTGCTTCAATTCAAGATTTAGTCTCGGTAAATCAATCACAAATTGATATTTCTTGTGAAGAGGTGATTGCTAAGTCATTTAGAAATATCAAGGTGACAAGAGGTATTTTAAAAAATGAATGTTTGGCATTATTTAATTGATTACACTTGGCGATCGCCTGCATCTAACCTGTGGTGAAACAGTACAACTTAGTATTAACTATTTTGTTCTAAATATCCTAGAAACGTATTAGCGATAATCGCAGCTTGAGTGCGATCGCGCAAATTTAGCCTATTTAAAATATTCGTCACATGATTCTTGACAGTCCCCTCAGAGATATAAAGTTGTTGAGCAATTTCTTTGTTATTAGCACCTGTAGCAATTAACTGCAAAACTTCTTTTTCTCTGGGAGTAAGTTCCGCTAAACTAGGTGGTACAGGATGTAATTGGGTTGGTGTAACTGGGGAAAATTGAGTTACCAGTTTTTTGATAATTCCGGGGCCTAGTTGTGTATATCCCTTATACACTGCGCGAATAGCAACAGCTAATTCTTCTGATGGTGTATCTTTCAATAAATAACCCATTGCGCCATTTTTTAAAGCTGCGGTTACATATTCATCATCATCAAAAGTAGTCAAGACTAAAATTTTGATTTCTGGACAAGATTTTTGAATTGCTCGTGTAGCTGCTACGCCATCCATAATCGGCATTCTAATATCCATTAAGACCACATCTGGTTGTAGCTGGGTACTCAAATCAACTGCCTGTTCACCGTTCTCTGCTTCACCTATAATTTCTAAATCAGGTTCTAGTTCTAATAATGCCTTTAATCCCTGACGAATTAAATTTTGGTCATCTACCAGTAAAACTTTAATCATTGTGTTAATCTCAACAAAGGAATATCAACTATGATTTCACAACCAGAACCAGGAGAACTATTAATATTAAATTCTCCTCCTAATGCTAACGTGCGATCGCGCATACTTTGCAACCCAAAACCAGTAGTATTTTGTCTGACATAAAAACCTTTACCATTATCTTGAATTATCAAGCAAAAACTACTTTTAGTTGTAGTCAAATTTAGTTTTACTTCCGATGCATCCGCATGTTTAGAAATATTTGTTAAAGATTCTTGAATAATCCGATAAATAGATATAATAATGTCAGAAGGTAAAGAATATTCTAAATTAATTTGGCAAATTGGTGAAATCCCATTTGAACGGTAAAAATCTTCTAAAAGAATAGCGATCGCCTGCTCTAAAGATTGCTCTTGTAAAGGATGAGAACGCATAGTAGAAACAGATTGACGCACATCGTTGAGTGATTTAGACCCCAGTTCTTTAGCTCTTGCTAAAAATGTCTGGGCTTTGTCTGGATTAGATTGCCACAGTTTTAAGGCAGTTTCTAATTGTAAATTCAAAGCTGTTAAAGAATGTCCTAATGAATCATGGATTTCACGAGCAATACGATTGCGTTCTTCAAGGGTAGCCTGATTCTCAATTTTTAAAGCATATTGGCGCAGTTTTTCGTTAGCGATGGCTAATTTTTCTCGGCTTTGACGTTCAGAGATTACTGTATTCATCAATAGCAGGATAAAAATTAAACTTAAGCCGAATATCAACGCTAAACTGAGGGGAAAAAATCGCAATCGCTCTTGAGCATGTGGTGGTAAAACAGCTCTAGGTAAGCGATATCGTAGCGTTAATAAAAATAAACTAAACGATAAACTTGTAACTACCAAACGGCCAGGTAACTGAAAAATTAAACAACTACGAGTTACTAAAATAATATATAAAAAAGGGAAAAGCCTAGCAATTCTTCCCCCAAAAAATCCTGTTGTGGTAATTAAAAAAATTTCAATAGCTGTATAAACAATTTTACTAAAGTAGTTAGAAGTGGGTAATCTCAAACCCATTAATCCAAAAAAAACTAGACTAAAAATAGTCAGTTCAGGAACCTTAGTTGTAAACCGTGGTGAAGGTGATGGTAACGCGGCTGTTATAACTGCGATCGCTAGTAATACCCACTCTAAATACAGCAGAAACCGAAAAGGATGATTATTAATTTGAATAGGACGGCTCATATATGGTAATTTCTAGATTTTTATCATCATTAAGATGTGAATTAAATGAAAAATTAATCAATTAAATATATTTTCTATCTTTACTGTATTTGATCAGTAATTACAAGTTAAATTTTTCAAAATTAGATCATGACTTTAGTCATGGGTATAATCATGACTTTCGCCTCATGTAGCTCCTATGAATGATTTCCTATGATGGTGACATCCAACCAGGAAACCAAGCGAGATAATTAGATGAAATTCAAACCATTATCACTACTAGCTGGAGCAGTTGCCCTAACCTTAACTGCAACCCCGTTTGCTGTTCAAGCACAAATGAGATCCTTTTCACCTCAACTAGCACAAAATGCCAGACCTGAAAAAGGTCAAAAAGGCGCTGGTTGGTCAAGGTTAGAACTAACGGATGCTCAAAAAGCCCAAATGCAGACGATTCAAACCAATACCCGGGCCCAAATTGAGGCACTTCTGACCGCAGAACAAAAAGCAACATTGGCAGCTGCACAACAAGCACGTCAGGCGCAACGCCAATCAGGCCAAGGTCAAGGTCAGCGTCCGCACAAAGGTTGGACTAACTTGAATCTGACTCCACAACAACAAACTCAAATGCGTCAAATTCGTGAGGCATCTAAACAACAAATGTTAGCCGTCCTCAACCCTCAACAGCGGCAACAACTACAAGAAATGCAACAAAACATGCGATCGCGCCGCCAGCAACGCAATTCTCAGTAATCCCGATTTATCAAGTCTGGGGTGGGTATAGCTAGTAGCCCATCTCATCACAGCATCTGAATCTGTATAAAAAAATTAGTAAAGTCCGGACTAACACACCAACTTACTCTATTCAATTTTTCACAAAACTTCTTGCAGAAGATGGGAGTAGGGGAAATCATGCCATCCCCTCTCCTTTTCCCATTTCCCACACATCCAATAAAAAAATTAGGCTAACCCCTAGTAAAAGTTAGGAGTTTTAAGTTAATAGTTAATCACAACTCCTAGCGCTTTTAAAATGTCTCAAGAATTTACTATTGGTAGTACAGTCCGAGTCGTAGCACTACCACCCTACGTCAAAACAGCAGACCCTATGCCTATGCTACGCCCTCCAGATGTAATTAGCATTGGCGAAGAAGGGATAGTTCTTGATCGTCGTCCTGGTGGGTATTGGGGTATCCGCTTTGCTAAAGGAGCTTTTCTGTTAGATAGCCAATACATTGAAAGCACAGATACGCCAACAGAATCTCATGTAGAACCAAAACAGGAGTTAGGTAACCAAGAATTGTAAACTTGTGTAAAGTTGTGATTTTTGTTTGCACCATGATTTCTCGGCGCACTTTTTTAAATTTATTATTTGCCAGTTGTTTTGCTGTCATGAGTTGGTTGCATCTTACTCCCGATGCTCATGCTCTTGGTGGCAAACTCCCCGAACTTAATCAGCCCGCACCAGAGTTTACATTGCCAACCAATACTGGAAATGGCAAAATTTCCCTCTCCGACTTGCATGGTCAGTGGGTAGTACTATATTTTTATCCCAAAGATTTCACCTCTGGTTGCACCATTGAAGCTCGTCGTTTTCAGCAAGATTTACCTAAATACATCGAGAAAAATGCCCAGATTATTGGTGTGAGTGCCGATGATATTGACTCTCATGCCGAATTTTGTGATTCAGAGGGGTTAAAATTTCCTCTGTTAGCTGATACCACAGGCGAGGTAAGTAAAGCTTATGGTTCTTGGATCGGTTTTGTATCTATGCGTCACAGTTTTATCATCGATCCAGAAGGTATTCTGCGTGAGACTTTCGTCAAAGTCAACCCATCTGTTCACAGTACAGAAGTTTTGGCACAACTAGAAAAATTGCAGTAGAGGGACTGGGGAAGAAGCAGGGGAGCAGGGGGCAGGAAGAGGCAGGGGGGCAGGGAGCAGGG
>NZ_CAWUDM010000117.1:0-16427 GCF_963920855.1 Nostoc sp. CCY0012
TGTTACTGTTTTTTCAACTTGAGACTCCAAAAAGTTTTCTGCACCACTAAGCTCTACACCCTCTAAATCTAACTTTCATCAACAAATAAAGACCTACCATTATCAGCTTCAGGAAAATATAAACAGCAAGATGAAAGCAGAAATTAAGCTTTTGTTAGTGGCGCTTTCTGCATCTGGCTTACCACATTACGACAGAGCTTTTTTAGCTTCAAAAATTTTAAACCTCTTGTCAGAACATATAAATTCTCAACATGAAACTGTAGGAGAATTTTGAATTGATAATGCGCGAATTTTGAATTGTTTTGACCCTTTCACTAAAAATTTATGACTACCACAATCATTAAAGCTATTACCCTTCACCAACCTTGGGCCTCTCTCGTTCCAATGGGACTAAAGAAGTACGAGACTCGTTCTTGGGCTACCAGCTACACTGGCCCGTTGTTAATCTGCGCTGCTAAAAAAACCAGCAGAGAACAAAAGCTGCATCATCAATATTTCCTTAACAAGTATCAACAAATACTTACCACAACTGACAACTACATAGAATGGGACGATTTGCCTTTTGGTTGTGCAGTGGCTCTGGTTAACCTGACTGACTGCATACGCATGACTCCCGCATTCATCAGCGAACAGCCGCAAACCGAGCTAGATACTGGGGACTGGCGAGTAGGTAGATTTGCTTGGCAGATGGACAACATCAGGCGGATTGTGCCTGCAATTCCTATTGTTGGTAAGCAGGGATTGTTTGATGCTGAGGTTGAGCTACCAGAACAATTAGAACCGATACTCAGGGTTAAGTCATGACTAAAACTCTGGTCGCTACTGCTGATTTAAGTGAGTCTACAAATATTGTGTCATCTGAGACACCCGAAAAATTCTTAGAGAAAGGACTGCAATCACCAGAAAACGTATCAGTTGGATGCCTCTACCCGTACCTTGAAAGCAAAAAGCTACAAGACGGTTCAACAGTTTTTTACCCGCGAGTTGTCGGTGAGCGTGACCCGAACAACGCAAAACATTGGCGCTGGGGGTTCAATTGGAAAGAGAAGTGCGATTCAGTCTGGAAGGGTCGCAGTATCGGCTCAATTCCTTGTGGCGCAGTTCCAATGATTCGGGAACTGCAACGCCAGGGGGCGGCAAGAGAGGATATTGTTGCTTTCATCAAAAGAGCGAAAACCAAAAGTCCAAGTAAACCAAAGCTTCCAGGCAATGCACCAATCGCTGTTGTACTATTCGCCGGGGGTGGTGGTGTAGAAGCTGGGATGGTGAGTGCGGGTATTCGTCCGGCGATCGCGGTGGAGCATGACACAACCAAGCCAAAACTCAGTCACGCGATCGCTTCGGTTCATGAACGCAACTTTTCTGAGTACGGCTGCAAAATCATCCAGCAAACAGTACAGGAAGTAGCACGCTCAGGATTCCAAAGTTTTCCCCAAAGTCCCGATTATCTTCACGCTTCCCCGGTGTGCGCTAACTTCAGCCAAGCCCACACAGCCAAAGCAGGGATTGCTCTGGAGACTCCAGATGATTTATCGGCAGCCCAAGCAGTAGCGGCAGCTATCCGACAGTTGCGACCACGGGTATTTACTCTCGAAAATGTACCCCGCTATCTCAGTAGCCAGAGTTTCGCCATTATCCTCAACGCTCTTGAATCGCTGGGCTACAACGTGAATTACAGCGTTGTCAACATGGCTGATTATGGACTACCCCAGGCGCGGAAACGTTTGGTCTTGTTGGCCTGCCAAGATACAACTCTCACGTTACCACCCACATCTAAACAAGTTGGTTGGTATGCGGCCATTGCACACCTCATCCCCGCGATGCCCGACTCCCAACTGCTGCCCAGGCAACAGCAAGCTTTAAGCCAGTTTCTTGCAACCAATGAACCTACACCACTTTTGATTGAGCGAGTTGGGGGACGCAAATTAACTAAATACAAACCGGGACATCTGCCAGCAAACACCATACTACGATCGCATTTCACAGACCACAAAGGGTGCAACCGGAATAAATTCGCTGACATCTGGCTCCCCGATGGCACTGTCAAATCTCTGTCCATTGAAGCAGCAGCAATTTTGCAAGGTTTTCCTTCTTGGTACGAGTTCCCACCCCAAACTGCCACGGCTGGGTCAATCATCGGCTATTCTGTCCCGCCTACTTTTGCTAGTCAATTATTCGCACATATACAACAACAGTTATCAGGAGCAATCGCATGAATAACATCGTTAACTCTTTGGAAACCTGTTGGTATATCTCCTCTCCCTGGGGCAAAGATATCCCGCCGATGGTCATCTGTTTGCTGGAGCGGGTTTACTTGCCCAAGCTGAATGCTTACGGGTATTGCTGCGGGGTCGAGTGGGTGAACAATGGCTGGTACTATTCAATTGCTCTCCAAAATGAAATTGTTCTGGCTTCTGGGATTGAAATTATCCCCACTGGGCAACTGCAATCTGTAGCAGCTGAAAAGCCTGTGTTCATGGTGGGTGAATTGGTCAACTTTCGTTTTGGTGATCATGCTGCCAAAATTCGCACCGTTTTGGGGTTACAGATGATCAACGGTTCTTGTTTTTACGGTATCGAGTGGAGATCCCCTGCGTTGCAACAGCCAAATGAGCCAACTATCTGTATATTTCCGAAGTCTTCCGCAAAACACAAATTTGTCAGTCGTCTTGCTTGGATCACTGATTTTGATTTAACAGGAGTGTAACATGACAATTCACACTTCATACTACAAAGGTGCAATCAAGGGGGAGGCTGTCTCGATTTCCCTTTACCCGCCCCCCGCATGGAACGGCAAGCACCTTCCCCTGTTCGCCCCCACTCCCGAATTACTCTCCTGGTGGAAGTCCTCCGCGAAAGATACCGCCGCACAACAGGAATACAAGCGACAGTTCCGCGATATTCTGGACTCCCGGCAGCAGCTGATTCAGGTTTGGGTGGACAAGCACAAGGACAACCCACAAGACATGACGTTGTGCTGCTTCGAGAAAACTGGGGATTTCTGCCACAGGCATCAGGTTGGAGAAGAAGTAGTACAAAAATACTTGCCTGAACTTTGGGGTGGGGAAATCGGCACTGTTGGCCACAAGAGGCAAAGGGAAAAGGAGCAGGGAGCAGGGGACAGGGGGAAAACTTCTCCTCAATTCTCCCCGCACCCTGCCACAATTCCTCTTTTTGACCGCAAACCTGTCCACCCTGCCACGTATCCGCGAAGAGTTCTCACCCTGATCGAACAATGCCACAAATCTGGATATCCTGTGGTTTGCGATCGCTTACCTTGTGGCTATTATCGGGTTTCTCTGCGCGGAGAAGATTTAGGCGAATGGTCAGAATTGGGAGTGCTAGGAGTGCTTTCGGGGTTATGCCATGAGTTCTATCGTGGGCGCTTGCTTCCGTCGTTGGCTACTGTTGCTGCTGATGAAAAAAACGCGACGGCTGATGTTGCAGTTTTACAGCCTGTTGCCGCACAACCTGAATCCACCAGTTTGATTACACGACTGGGCAAGTTGGAAGAGGAGGAATTAGCCCAAATTCAGGATTGGTGCAAATCTATCAAAAACCAGATGTTTCCCTCAGTGTCGCAATATGCCGATGGTCGTCTGGAACTACATCTGCGGCGTTTCGTTAGTTTGGCTAGTGCTAAATCTGGTAAGAAAGCTGAAGTTAAGTTGATTGAGCCAGGGCGTTATGCCGGCGCAGAGATGATTGAGGCTTTAGGCGAGAAGCTGCTGCCGGATTTTCACCAAGCGCTCGTTTTATTTTACCCGGCTGGGACACAAATCAAAGTACATCGGGATTCGCCAGCCTATGCTTCGGGGGCAGCGCAAATCAACATATCTGGCCGGGCGCGGTTCTCTATCTCCGGGTGTCAGGATACTCGCAGGATGGAATCGTACTGGCTGGAGGAAGGCGATTGTATTGCTTTTGACAACAAGCAGCCGCATTGTATTGATCGGGTGTTGAGCGATAGGTGGTGTGTGTGCTTCTTCAGGCTCAAGGCAGAGTGTTTGCAGGGGGCTGAGGTTGGTATTGAGCCGAAATATGACCAAAAACCTGTAATATGATCTCAAAATGCTTGATTTTTCGTTTTGAATAACGGCTTTTTTGACTCGGAAGTAATAATTCCTCAAAACCAGACAGGTCAAGGGTTTCCAGCCCATCTTGCAGAGAATTACTCACATCTCGGCTCAATATCAACACTACAAACTTCTGATTTTTCCCACATTTCCTTGATTGATTTCCAGCCAACTGCATAAAAATAATATTTTTGACATAAAGTTAACTGAGGCAAATTTGTTGAGGCAAGTTCCTAATTATTTTGTGAACAATATCTCATATAAATTAATTAATTAATTTTGCCTACTTCCACCTGGTTGAATTATAAATACTATTTCAACCATAGTTATTGTGTAAACAATTATTCACTACAAGAGAGGGCGCGAACATGCTAGAAACTGCAAAAAAAATTGGCAGAATGGTTTTATGTATTGCAAGTGTAAGTTTCATAGCCACACCTGCATTCGCTGGCGAATTTATGTTTGATTTCATTGAGAGCAATACAGGTAAATCATATGGAAGTATGAGATTGAAATTCACAGAGCCAGAAAACTTTATTTACGAAAAATGTTTTAGTAATTTTCGTCAAGGAGAGTTTGAATTTAACTTAGGCTTTGATTTAAATGGTGAAAATATAAATTTTGAAGAAGGAAACTTAAATAATGATATTTGCTTACATTCTGCCAGAAGCTGGAAACAAGAGAAAAATTCTTTAAACGGCCAAATTATTGATGAAAACACATCTGCATCTCTAAACTTCTCATCCAGTCCAGGTGAAATTACTACCTGGTCAGTGTCTGTTCCAGAAGATAATTGTCCTGGTAAAAAAGAATGCGAAAAAGTTTTGAGGGAAAGAGTTTTAGCTGAAGGAGAAGTCCTAATTCGTAGAATTGAATAAACTCCATAATACCAATTCACATTGGTATTGAGCGAATGGCACGCTTGTTATCGGCAAATCCAATATTCATAAGGCTTTTGGGTGTGGGGTGTAGTGGCGTAAAGCCAAGTGCGGGCATATAGCTGCGCTTACCGAGTGGCTCGTTGCGTAGCAAAGAAGTTTATTAATGTTCGCACTTGTTTTTAATTTTCTTGATTTTTTCTCTACACCCGACACGCTACACCCTACCCCATGCCCTGACTAGGTTTCACATTTTCTTAGTGCCATTCATCTTTAGCGTTCGGCTTGGGGTAGTGGGTGTACTTCGGCTCAATTGCTTTTCCTAGTGATATCAATTATTTCCACTACTATAGGACTGTACAATTTTGAGTGGTTTTTGAACAGTACTTGTTTAGCTAAAACTGTGCCTCATCCCAGCAAACACTGCCGTTGATCACAATTCATCCCGCAACCAATCCATCCCCGTTTTCATTGCCGCCCCAGCAGTATAGTACAACTTCTGTTCTCCGAAGATACCCCCAGTGCGGCTGATGATGCGAAACTGCCAGCATTTTTCCGCTGTATAGAAGACTATCAGGACGTTCCCATTAATACAAATAACTTCCTTAATTTTAATTTGCAACATTTCTAGCACCAGTTTTTTTTCGGCAAGCACAGTTGTACAACTTCCTGTGCAAAATATCCACATTCTGTTTGAATAACAGCTATAATGCACTACAAAGAAGCCGAAAAAGCCGCACGGATAAGGCTGGTTCCTGTCGAGGGAAACGAGCTTGCACTCTTGCCTCTAGGAAATTTCTCAACTCAAGGCTGTTCTTATGTTCAGCCTTGGAATTTCTACGGCGTTCATATAATGCTCGTAGATGGCTATATTGCCAGGATTGATATCAAAAACTCATACACTAAAACTGACAAAGGTATTACTTATTATAGTTCTCCCGCTGATGTCAAAGGATATTACGGAAAAAACTCACAGATAACTACTAGCAAAAAGGGATCGGAAAAAGTCACGTTCAAACCACCCGAAGCCCCAAATCATCGTCTGGTTTTTCACTCTAATGCCTTAACTCTTCATCGTTTTAGTATTGGCAGGTTGCCCGAAATTGAACCTGAAGAAAACGGCTGTTTGTAAACAACATTACGAATTGTTAATTTTTTGATTTTTTTAGCTCTCAAATCAAGGGTCTTTAACGAGAGAATCAGGGTTTGAGAGCCAATAGACCTACTTTAGTTTGAGATGAATATCGTAATAAAGTTGATTGCTTTTTAAAAGGCAGAAAGTTCATAGTAGTGGCATACGATTTCCGAACAAACACGGAGCAATATGCAGACTTACTGTGAACAAGACCAAGTAGCGGCACTTCCCGCCCCCAGCAATAAAGCAGCAGAAAACGGCACCATAGCAATGATGGTTGTTGCTGGTGGGCTAATGATTGTAGAAATGTCAGTACACCATATTCTCATGGGTGCGTTTACGATCTTGGCAGCAATCATCGTGGCGTTACCAAAACAATCTCAAGCATTGCTGACCAATTTTGAAAAATTACAGCGTAAATATGGCGTTAATCTTTACGCTATTTTATTTGCAATATTGACAGTTGTTTTTGTTTTGGATTTTGCTTCTGCACCTGCAAATGCTCAGTTTTTCCAGAATGCTCAAGTATGGATGCAAACGGCATTTGGCGGTGCTAATAATGCTCAAACACAGCAAGTAATTGACCTCTTTTTCAACGTACTCCGAGGCTTATTCTTACTATATGTAGGTGTGGCTCTAGTACAGATTATACAAGCTGCCCGTAACGATGAAGATTGGAAGAATTTAGCGCGAACACCATTGATTATCGTACTAGCTGTATTTGTAGGCGATTTGATTACTGGACTCTTAGTTGGAGCTTAAGTACTAATCAGAATTTAAGAGTCGGAAGTATATGATTCACAACCATTAAGAGAGAAAATATATACCCCTCACTTCCGATTTTCTATTTCCAACTTCGAGCGCAATAAATAAGATGACTAAACCTGAAAAGAAATTTCGCACAGTTAATACAATTTTGGGTGAAAGTCCCAGGCTTGGCCCTTTCCCGGCCGATCAGATTTTTCCTTGGGCTGGCATTATTATAACCAGCATATTCATCTTTCATTATCTACTAGATACTGGTTGGTTAGCTACAGGATTGATTGCCGCTTGGGGATGCGCTACATGGTGGGTTTTATCTTCCAATAAAAGTTTTTTTGGGAAATTTGTCGGCGCACCTCGAATTAGTAGAGGATATATGCCTTTTTCTTCTTTAGCTAATCGTCCCACCCATTTCAGTAAAAAACGTAAATCTCCAAAATAAGCCAATGTCTCAAGTTAAAAAACAAAAAATTGGCAAGAAATCTTTAGAGCCTACACAAGTTTCAGTTGTGAAAACACTGACCCCGTTTGAAGATATTATTCATCTGGCTGGAGTTTGTGAAATTAATTTGGGTGGCAGAAAAGGTGTAGGTGCATTAATCCTCAAAAAAGATGAAGATATTCAAATCAAATTCTGTTTTGATTGTGTGGGGGTTCACCCTAATCTCCCCTCGGAGCAAATATTCCCAATCTTTAACAGTATCGAAAGCGGCTTAAAAGAAATCCCCGAAGATGAATCATTAACTATTCATTTTGGCTCATTTACAGATGATTTTGATAGACAGCTAGAACTGAAGCATATTGAATCTACTTGTAGAATTGAACAACTTAAATTATTGATACGTAGTGAGAGATTACGCATTAAAGATTTGACTAAAGATGGTATACGTAAAAATAAGTTTCTGAGATTATGGTGTACTTATACCGTATCTGCTGATGACCAAAAAACTACTGACTATGTAGAATCCAGTATTAAAAAAATTCAAAAATTATGGCATCAATTTACTGGAGAAATCCACCAAAAGAACAATAATCGTATTGAAAATATTCTGCATAATGCTTTTACAGAAGGGTTTCAGCTTTGGGAGCAAATTATCAGCAATAAGATGAAGCTCAGTGTTAAAGCTCTTAGTGCTGAAGATATTTGGTCAATTCTGTGGAAGCAATTTAACAACAGTGACCCTACTGCTATCCCTAATCCTTTACAAATTTCTCATGATGGCTTAACTGAAACTCAAACCAGTGATTTTCATGTCAGACATCACCTCATGGAAAATGAAAAATCTGTCCCCTTCTTTGATAGAAAATGGATAAAAATTCAAGATAAATATGTAGGAACACTCAATTTTAGCCATAAACCAGGCGGCTGGGTAGATGAACATTCTCAACTTCGATATTTGTGGGAGGTAATCTCACGAGAAAGTATTTCTGATACAGAAGTATTTTGTCAACTTACTAGGGCTAATCAAGCTATCACTAAAAGTAACTTACAGAGATTAACTAAGCAATCAATTACCTCCACCACAATTTCAAGTAAGGGGGGTGGTATTGATGTTAAGGCGGGCATGAACATCGAAGAATCTGTAGAAGCACAAAAAACCATCTACAAAGGTAGTTTAGTGCTTCATACCGCAGTGGTTTTTCTTGTCCACAGAAATACTAGACGTGAACTAGATGATGCTTGCCGTTATCTTGCTAGTTGCTTTCTTAGACCGGCTGCGGTGGAACGGGAAATCGAGTATGCCTGGAAAATATGGTTGCAGTGTTGCCCTTTTGTTTGGGAGGGACTACTCACTAAGCCATTTAACCGCCGACTACCATATTTTGCTTCCGAAGTTCCCGGACTCATGCCTCTAATTCGCACTGCCACAGGCGATCGCAATGGGTTTGAATTAATAGCCGAGGAAGGCGGCACACCTGTTCACCTGGACTTATACAGCAGCCACAAAAACTTAGCAGTCTTTGGTGCTACTCGCTCTGGTAAATCTGTACTGGTTGCCGGGATTCTCACACCAGCGATCGCACAAGGTATTCCTGTAGTCGCCCTGGATTATCCAAAACCAGATGGTACTAGCACTTTTACAGACTACACCAATTTATTGGGCAAAGACGGCGCATATTTTGACATTACCAAAGAATCAAATAATTTGTTTGAATTGCCAGACTTGCGGGGCATGGATGAAGAAATTATCAAAGAAAGATTGACTGATTTTAAGGAGTTTATTAAATCAGTTCTTATGACCATGATCATTGGCACTAATGCTATTGGTGTGAGTACTTCCATGCTGTCTAATATTGAGAGCATTGTCACTCTGGCGTTAGAAACATTTTTCAATGAAGACGATATTAAATTAAGGTACAAAGCGGCATTAGAAGCTGGGGTAGGAACACCAGAATGGCAAGATACCCCTACACTGAATGATTTTTATAATTACTGTTCACCTGGATATATCAAATTAGATTCCATTGCCAACAACAGCAAAGAAGTATTAGGAGCTTTAGAGCAAATTAGATTGAGATTGAAATTTTGGTTAAACACTAGAGTGGGACAATCAATATCTAAACCTTCTAGTTTTCGCACAGATGCCAAATTATTAGTATTTGCTCTCAGAAATTTAGCTTCAGAAGCAGACGCAGCAATATTAGCTTTGAGTGCTTATGCCGCAGCTTTACGTCGGGCTTTATCTTCCAAAGCCAGTATTTTCTTTTTAGATGAAGCCCCGATTTTATTTCAGTTTGAATCGATTGCGGAATTGATTGGCAGATTATGCGCTAACGGTGCAAAGGCTGGAATTAGGGTCATACTTTCTGCTCAGGAACCTGAGAGCATCTATCAAAGTAAAGCTGCACCCAAAATATTTGCTAACTTGACTACTCGTTTAGTCGGCAGAATTCAAACATCAGCTATTGACCCATTTGTGGAACGCTTCAAATATCCTTATGAAATCATTCAGGTCAATAGCACCGAAGCTTTTTATCCCAAAAAGGAGGGCATTTATTCACAGTGGTTACTTGATGATAACGGTAAACTTACTTTTTGTCGTTACTACCCAGCACATTGCTTATTAGCCTCAGTTGCGAATAATCCAGATGAGCAAGAATTACGTACTCTTTTCCTCAATCAATACAAAAATAATCCCTTATTAGGATTATTTAAGTTTTCTGAAGATTACATCAGAATGATTCGGGGAGAAGAATTATCACAAGAAGCTCAAGATTTATTAACTAGTCAATTATCAAAATTACACATTGTGGCGTAATATGACCAAAATAAGTAAAAACAAAAAAGTTGCTATAGGTATTGCTTTTACTATTAGCAGTTTCCTATTAGTTACTCCTAGCTATGGATTTAACTTAGGCAATTTTCTCGGCTCGATATTTGAGGAAGTCAAGGGTGAACTAGAAATCATTCAAAATTTAGCCCTGACTGAAATTGAGAATACGTGGGAGGGAATAAGAGAAGATGCCAAGTTAGCTATTAATAATAATGTGGGCGAAATGGGAGCGCCCGACCCTATTAAATCCAGCAACGAATTAAAAAGAAGATTGGCTGAGGATTTATCTTTACCTGTCGCCAAAGAAAAAGCAAATGACTTGGAGCGTGAATTAAATAGGGCATCAATTTCGGCTGTTATCGGACTCGAAGGGCAACAAGAAACTGCCAGAAAAATTCAACAAACGACTCTCACTGCCCAAGAAGCTTATACCCTAGCGGAACAGGCACAGGGTATGGATGCTACTCAAAACATTCTCAAGGTCATGGCGGGACAGAACGCACAAATAGTTTCGATGCTAGCCCAGCAGCGCACAGACTCGCTCACAGCGCGACAAGATACAGCACAAACTAATTTGATGCTTAATCAAATTGCTGAAAACCTTTCCAATCAACGTAAATCTGATGATTTACAAAGAATAGGGATCAATTCAATGAATCATGAATTAATTGGGCTGTTAAGGCTAGATCCTAGTTTTAAATAAAAATAAACGCGAGGTAAAAATGCTATCAATATTGGCTTTTAGTGGTGGTGATTTACTGACTAATGCCCACAATTCAGCCGAAGCAATTTCTAATGGCTTTGATGAACTGTGGAGAGAAACTCTTGCAGGTGGGGTCTATTCCGCTATGTGCAATTTAGGGCTTATGTTTGCTGTTTCGACATTTATTTTCTTCATGGTCGAATGGACAAAACAAATGTTGAATGGTGAAGAACAGAGGGCTATTACAGATTTTATTTGGGTTTTGGTTGTCGTAGTGCTACTTGCCAATAATGGACAACTTTTAGGTCAAGGAACACTAGCCCTCAGAAACATGATTAATAATACTAATAATTTAGTTTTAAAAGAGGCTGCTCAAGAAGCTGACTTAAGAGAAGCTTTTCAAAGAGCTTTAGGAGATGAAGCTACTCGTATGGTTATTAAAGGAGAAATAGAACAATGTCAAATTTCTTCTTTAACTTCAGAAGATGCGATCTCTTGCCTGGAAGATGCCAGAGAAATGCTGCAAAACGAGTACCCAGGTTATTTTACCGGAGTAACTGGAATATTCAAAGGAGCAATTGAAAATTTAGATAGAATTATTAGAGCGCCAATGGATGCAATTGAAGGCAAAGCCAATCCATTGCAAGTATTATTTTCTCCCTTTAGCGCCATTATCGGCAATAACATCAGAGAACTGACAACCTACTTATTACTAGGACTAAGTGGAGCATATCAGTGGGGCATAGAACTAACAATGCTGATTACTGCACTTCTGGGGCCGATTGCAGTAGGTGGTTCTTTATTACCCTATGGAGCTAGACCGATTTTTGCTTGGTTAACTGGATTTTTCAGTGTCGGCATAGCTAAATTATCTTTCAATCTAATTTCTGGATTTGCTGCCCAATTAATGGTCAATTCTAGAGCAGATCAGCCGTTATTTTTTCTATTTGTGATTGCTATTATTGCCCCATTTTTAGCAACTGGATTAGCTGCTGGTGGCGGATTAGCTGTACTCCAGCAAATCAATAAAGCAGGCGAATTTTATAGTTCTGTTGCTATTAACTTTGGCAGTATGGCTTTGACAAAAGGAGCCGCAGTCGCAGCTAGAAAAATTCAACCAAGTGAGTAAACTAGGGGCATCAAAACAATTCAAAATGCAAAATTATTAATTCAAAATTATTTATTCTTCATTTTGAATTTTGAATTTTAAAAACCCCTGCCCCCTAAATTAAAATGTTACAAACTAAAAAACCTCAAAAGCCCCAAAAAGAACCTCTTAAACTCCTCAGCTATGGAGATTCTGTCACCACCAAATTCGGCATCATCACTTTAGCAGCCTTTGGGTTTGCTGTGCTTTCGTTGTTAATTCAATTAGTGAACTATGGTGCGATTAGAAGATTAAATAATCAACAAATTCCTACACTCATTCAGTTATCATCAGGGGAAACAATTGATGCTAAGGCTGTTGCTTCTACAGAACGTTCTAATGAAGTAATTAAGAAATTCGTATCAGATACTTTCATTAGAATGTTTAGCTGGGACGGACTTGTACAAACCTTTAATGAACGAGGAGAACCTATCACTAAGCCTGATGAGGGAATCTCTATAAAAGATGGTCGCAATAAGGTGACTGCCAAAGCCTATGATGCTGCATTTGCAATTACAGAGCGAGAAGATTTTCGGGGAGCATTTCTCCGCAAGTTGGCAGAAATGACCCCAGATGGCGTGTTCAATGGCAGTTCACAAGTTTCCCTCATCCCCCGATTCATCTCCGAACCTCGTAAACTTCGAGATGGTAGATGGGAAGTTGATTTAATTGCGACTTTGGTTACTTTTTCTCGCAATAATAATGCTGGTGAAGGAATTGCCTTTAATAAAACTATTACTGTGGAAGCAGTCACTACACCTCAGAATTTCCCCAATGGCACTACTGAATTAGCTAGAAAAATTTATCAAGCGCGTAAATCTGGACTAGAGATTACGCAAATTGTTGATTTAGATTTGAGTAACAGAAACAAATGAGTAATCTAGATTTTCTTGAGAGTGAAAATGTATCTTCAGTAGATACAATCTTACAAATTGATGAAGATATACCTGCTGCTTCACATCCTGATAATATTGTTGATGAACTAGAGGAAGACCCCGCAGAAAATATTACACAGCATAATTTTGTCACTTCTCCTTGGACAAGGTTTGCTGTAGTTGGGCTAGTTTTTGGGTTGGGATTTTTTGTTGTCTTTCTATTTTTTAGTGGAATTTTCAATAGTAATTCCCACGCCGAAAATGATCAGCCTTCATCTCTCCCAGAAGAAACTCTTTCTCGATTAGAGAAAAATGATGGTGATGTTTACGCTCAAGCTGCCCTTGGTAGACAAGAAAATGAACTTAGAAGAATCAATAATCAACCAGTTAAAGAAGAAGACGATATTTCAAATACTTTTCCCGAACCTACTCCTGAACCATCTCCATCCCCAAAACCTCCCCCACCTGCACCCGTCAGAACTTATTCTCCCCCTCCTACTCCAGTTAGAAGTTATACCCCTCCGACTCCAGCGCGGACTGTATCAGCAATGGCAGTTACCCCGGCGCGGACTTTGCCTCCACCTCCTGCGGTTGCTCAATCAATCTTAGATCCAATTGCAGAATTGAATCGCTTGCGGAGAGTAGGGTCTTTTGGCAATATTGACTATGGCAACATAGCCTACGCCGATAATTCACCACCTCCTTCTACTCCCGTCTTTGATTCTCCGCCACCAGACAATACACCCGAAAATAGTCAGCCATTTTACTCCAATCCCAGCGATCGCTCTGGAGATGGCATTGATAGAATGCAACCTCGCTGGCATGTTGAACCAAAAAGTCAACAAAATCTAGCTGATATTAAAGTAGCTTCTGTTGGTTATTTGCCCCAGGAAGCACAAATTCTTAATGAACGCCGGCAGCGATTTTTAGTGGTAGGAGAATACGCTAGTGGTACTTTGTTGACTCCCTTAATTAAAAAGGAAGAAACTGACAAAAATAAAATACAAGAACAAACTGACGATGGCAAACGTTATGTTGCCAGACTAACTGAAGACTTGCGAGATAACTATGGTGAAATCGCAATCCCTAGCGGTACATTATTGAATTTAGCGATTCTATCTGTTGATGAGTCTCATTATACTCAAGTAGAAGTCATTTCTATCATCAAAGATAATACTGAATATCCCATCAACCAAGGCACTATCACTGTGCAAGGCGATGGTGGCAGACCTTTAATTGCCAAAAAATTCCACGATAAAGGCGGTGAAATTGCTCGTTCTGATCTCACGGTTGGCTTGGTCAGTGGATTAGGAAAAATTGGTGAAATCATCAATCAACCCGACATTCAAGATGACATTGAAGACGAATTATGGGACGGTAGAATTCGCCGCCGCACCCGCACTGATAATAGTCGCCGCAGTATTGCTGGTGCGGCTTTAGAAGGCGTTTTTGGTAGCTTGAGTGAAACTATGAGCCGTCGCGCTGAAATCGCTACTCAAGAGGCTTTACTTCGTCCCAATGTTTGGTATATTCCTGCCAATACCAAAATTACATTTATTGTCAATCGCAGTTTGGAATTACCATAATGAATAAATTAACAATTACTGGATTGGCTCTAGGTCTGTGCCTGGGTTTTACTCCTATTGCCAATGCCTCTACACCTATTGTTCGCAATTTTAAACAGTCTCAAGTTAGTGGAGATAACGCTAATCTACAAACAATTAATGTGTGGGATGGGCATGGGGTCAGCATCTCTTTTTATCAAATTGGAGAGATTATCAAGCGTGTTTGGCTTGATGACCCTTCCCAAGTCTTAGTTGATTCTGATGGCTGTTTACTGGGAATAGATACTAGATGCCAAAATCATGGTGCTGGATTAATTCACTTACGCCGAATTAATCGAGTTGATATTCCCCGATTGCCACAAACAGATGCCACTCATTTAACCATCGTTACCGAAAGTCCTGGCGGAGAAAAAAAATCTTACCACTTCCGTATTGTCCCCAGTGCTGGCAATCCTCAATATAGTCAAATCGCCATAGTTCAAGATGCTCCACCAGCACCGGAGCCACCGCCGCATATTCCATTGCAGTCTTTAAGTACAAATTTTCAATCAGCAAAAAATGTCCGGGCTGGGGTTACAGTTGCTATTAAAAATGAGTGGATGAAACCGTCGGATGAACTTCATCAAAGACTCAACAGTTTTGTCAATTATGTTACTCAAGGCGATGAAATTGAGGTAGCTGCTAATAAGGCTTCTGTTTCAATGGAACTAGTCAATAAGCTTATTGAAATTGGCATGAAGAAGGGTGTAGGGGGTAGTGTATAAGAAAAATTCTTAATTAGAAACAAGCGCGAATATTAGTGAAATACACCCTTCTTACTTCTTAAAGGACATCATCATGAAATCTGAAACACCAAAAAATATCCCCACAGTTGATATAAAACTAGAATTACCTGAAAAAAATAAAAATAAACAAACAATCTTTGACACTACACGCTATCTTTTACTTTTTGGATTGCTCGGTGGTTTGTTTATTCACGGTTTTATCAAGTATGGCATTCTCAATCAAGCAATTGGGTTTTTGATGCCCCAAGCCACTGCTCAAGTTCCAGTGATAAATTCCAATACGGGATTTATGCCTGATTGGTCAAACATGAACTTCCGCAACATGATTATTCAAGAAGATGGCAGTATCACTTATCCTAGCAACCGAGGTAATCAAACTCGTACTTGGCAAGCCGGACAAAGTATTGCTGAGTTTTTAGAATTGGGTGATTTTGAGGAATCTGATTTCAAGTTAGAAAGACTCATGCTGCTTCAAGTCAACCCTAATTGGAAGAATTTGAAACTAGCAGACTTTGATTTATTAGCATGGCAAACTTTACCAGATTTATCTAATGCTATTTTGGGACTCAAAAATAGAAATGCTGCGAGTATTCCTCCCATTCGAGACTTTTTACAGAAACTCGGTATTTCTCCCAATCAAAACATTTCTCAAGTGTTGGATAATCCTCAATTAAAAGATGTTCCTCTCTCTAAACATATCAACTTAAATCAATACAACATCGGCAGCATCCCTAACATTCACAATACACCTATTGAAAAGTTCCGAGATTGGCAAGATAGCTTAATTGATGGCGTACCCGGACTCACAGATTTACCTTGGAATAAATTACCCAATTTACCCACAGCAAACACCGCTTTTATTGGTAAAGTTGATGTGGTATTACGTGATATTGAAGCTAATCGCGTTCGCTCTATCTCTGGCAGTTATCAAGAAGGCTTTAATGTTCCCTGTCGTCAAAATAATTGCGCTCATGCAGAGATGGCTGGGGTTGGTAAAACTACTGGTGTCCAGTGGATATCTGGGAAATATCAACAAGTTAGGGGTGGTTTTGGTGTCTTAGGTTCACTCAACGGCGGAAAAGAACCTACTGGCCGTCATCCTTTTGGTTCTGGGTTTAAACAAGTTATTTGGGACATCAATGAACCTGAAGGCAGCATGACTACTGCGATGTTCCTTAGTGGTGCAGAAAACTTTTTGGAGTCTCAAGTTGAAAAAACAGTAACAC
>NZ_CAWUDM010000118.1:0-16288 GCF_963920855.1 Nostoc sp. CCY0012
TCTCCCCATCTCCCCATCCCCTCATCTCCCCTTGTTATGTCTAAAAGAATCATCATTGACCCTGTTACCCGCATTGAAGGTCACGCCAAAATTAGTATTTACCTCGATGATGCTGGACAAGTAAGTGATGCGCGGTTTCATGTTACCGAATTTCGCGGATTTGAAAAGTTTTGTGAGGGTCGTCCACTGTGGGAAATGCCAGGTATTACGGCACGGGTTTGTGGTATTTGTCCGGTGAGTCATTTGTTGGCTTCGGCTAAAGCAGGCGATCGCATTTTGGCTGTAACTATACCTCCGGCTGCTGCTAAACTCCGCCGGTTAATGAATTTGGGGCAAATTATCCAGTCTCATGCTTTAAGTTTCTTTCATCTCAGCGCCCCAGATTTATTGTTGGGTATGGATAGTGACCCCCAAAAGCGTAATGTCTTTGGGTTAATTGCAGCCGATCCAGAATTTGCTCGTGGTGGTATTCGCTTGCGTCAGTTTGGTCAAGAAATTATTGAGTTATTGGGAGGACAGAAAATACATCCATCTTGGGCCGTTCCTGGTGGAGTGCGAGAAGCTTTGTCAAGAGAAAATCGTACCCATATTTACAACCGCATTCCCGAAGCACGCACCACGGTGTTGAATGCGTTGGCTAAATTTAAAATCTTACTCCAAGACTATGAACAAGAAGCCCAAACCTTTGGTAACTTTCCTAGTTTATTTATGGGGTTAGTTACTCCTGAGGGTTTGTGGGAAACTTACGACGGACGCATTCGCTTTGTTGATAGTGCGGGTAATATCATTGCCGATCAACTTGACCCCACACGTTATCAAGAATTTATCGGCGAAGCTGTACAATCAGATTCTTACTTAAAATCTCCCTATTATCGACCTTTGGGTTATCCTGACCACAATGACCATTGTCGGTTACAAAGTGGGATGTATCGGGTAGGGCCGTTAGCTAGGCTGAATATTTGTAGTCATATTGGTACACCGTTGGCTGATCAGGAATTACGAGAATTTCGTCAGCGCTTTCACGATACAGTGACATCATCATTTTGCTATCATTACGCCCGCTTGATTGAAATTTTGGCTTGTATTGAGCAAGTGGAAATCTTATTAGATGACCCAGATTTACTTGCAACACGACTGCGTGCGGAAGCTGGAGTTAATCAATTAGCAGGGGTTGGTGTCAGTGAAGCACCACGTGGTACATTATTTCATCATTATCAAGTTGATGAAAACGGCTTAATGCAAAAAGTGAATTTGATTATTGCCACAGGTCAGAATAATTTGGCCATGAACCGCACAGTTGCCCAAATTGCCCGTCACTTTATTCAGGGTACAGAAATTTTGGAAGGAATGCTCAATCGTGTAGAAGCAGGAATACGTGCGTTTGATCCCTGTTTAAGTTGTTCGACTCATGCAGCTGGACAAATGCCTTTACATATTCAATTAATCTCAGCTGATGGCCATGTTGTCAATCAAGTATGGCGGGAAGGAAACACCAGATAATAAAAAAAGTAGGACTTAAGTAGGTAGGCACAAATAAAGTCAACTATGTAACAGAATATAAAATCCTTATAACCCTTGCGTATCGCTAAAGCGAAAGCTCCGCTAACGCGGAGCGTGACCGCTTCGGTCTTATACTTCGCTTCACTCCGTTACGTATGGCTAACGCCACGCTCTGCGAACGTAATGACATACCTGTAAATTTTCCTGCCTACCTACTTACGCAACTGGCATATTATTTTAAGTTTGTAGTGAGGACTTTAGTCCTTTCTTCGAGACGCTCTACGGTAAGCGCAGCTATGCCCGCAGAGCTTGACAAGATAATATCTGTTCATGCAGCCTTCCCGTAGGGTAGCCCTTACTACAAGCAAAAATTTTTTATTACAAGTTATATCTGGAAGTTTCTTTCACATACGCCAAAAACAAGAGCCAACTTTGCTAAAATCCAGGTTTATTAGATCACTATCTTCGATAAAAAAGTAAAAGTTATCATCAGAGTTGAATGGATGTTTAAGTTGTAACAGCAATCTTCCTTTAGCTCCTTCTATATCTACTTCAAAAGGATCGAGAGATACATATCCACCCAACTTGTTACCAAGGCCTGCTGTTTTATTCTCATCATCATAGTCTGAAAGCCAGCTATGAAATTCCTCAGCAATGTCCATCAGGTCGTCAGGAATAGCGATTTGTTCATCCGAATATCGATCTTCCCAGAATAAATCGCGCTCCACAGAAAATTCTAAGGCATAAATCTGGTCATACCATTCGTGGTTTTCGCGGATGCTTTCTGTAAAACTAAAATCAGTAACTAATTTACTTTCATCCTGAAAAACTTCAGGAAAATAGAGGATGCGGTGTTTCTCAGGACTAAGCTCACACATCGGGACATCTAACCCTGAATAGAATTGGATAATTCCCTGCTGGGGTAGATGAAACCCCTCAATCTGCGGTAAATCGATACAATTTACCTGCATGAGAAACATCATCATCTCACCTGTTTTTCCATCAACAGGGTAACTGGTTCCCTGGGGAAGATAGGGATGACCGCCAATTTTACTTTGCCACAGATGTAATAGATCTCCGGTTAAATCGGAATTGAGGCAACCCACATCTTCCTCAGTAATTTTGATGTAACGGAGTAAATTTGTTGTCAAAAAAGATCGCAGTGGCTCAAACTGTGGCGGTAAATCGCGCAAAAATTGCGGAGTATTGTGATGTTCTTCGGTCATAAATTGCTTAGGTGGCGGGTGTATATTTTTAACGCCATCATCATAACCATCACAAGAGCAAGCCATAGCAAAATTAACATTTATGGGTCATCCCAAAATCTGTCTGACTCATTCCCCTATTCCCCAGTCCCTACTACCCTTCTTGTATCTGTACACCCGCTTGAGCCAAGTCAAAATCTGGGGGAAAATGGGTATTGCGATCGCAGTCTGCTTTTTCTAGCTGTGTTCCTTGCAGATTGGCATTTCTCAGGTTAGCTGACATTAATAATGCTCCCCGTAAATCAGCATCTTGGAGATTAGCTTGACTCAAATCGGCAAAACTCAAGTCAGTTCCCCGCAGATTAGTACCCTGGAGATTGGCTTCACTTAAGTCTGCGTAGCTTAAATCACACCCTTTTAAATTGACACCTGATAAATCTGCTTTACCTAGTTCCACCCGACTAAAATCACGTTGACCTGATGCGTATCTCTCTACAAGAGTAGCTACTGTATTAATAATATTTTGTGAATTTACTTCAGACATATATCAATCCATACCTTTTGATGTTTGTAGAGAAGGTTTCTATTCATCAACATATCAATAGAAGCATTCTCTAGTGAACCAGCAAACAAATTCATCATAAAACTGGTAATGTCTCCAACACAAACATAACTAATATAAATTTATTTTTCTGGTTTTGCGTTTTCCTCACAAGTTCCTCAAATTTTTTTCGTAATTTCAAATACGAAGCCATCTTAGCCAATCACATCATAAAATTTTCAGTCCCATAACAAATACCAAGGAGGGTAGACGGATGTCATCCCTTAATTTATTAGCTGTTTTTAATTCTGCCAATTATTGGCGAACTGGTTGTATTAATATACCCTGGCAAGCCGTTGTTCAACAGTGGCAAATTCCACCTGAAGAACTGGTAATTAGTGATTTGCGTGACCTTGCACATACGCCCATAAATCAACAAATCGACCGCATCGATCCAGAAGATCCTACCCGTGATACTTTGGTTTTAGAATTGTCAAATCCTATACCCCCAGGTTCACCAGAAGAAATCCTGGTTTCAACTTTCTTGCGAGTAGATCGGGGAAAGCCGCAGCAGATGAGCGTGGGTGAGCCGAATATAGAAGTAGTCTATGGTTCAGATGGGCGAGAACGAGGAGTCAGACTAGTTAATAACCGTTTAATTGTTTGGTTTAATTTAATACCTGCACCCGAAGACAATGGTCGCAATTGGTTTTCTGGTTCAGCCACCAGTGTCCAGCTTGACCACCAAGAAATACTCGATCCGTTTTTGGCAGCGAAAGGGGAATGGTTAGGTCAAGACCCCGAAAAACGTTGTATGCAGGTAAGTGAACTGCAATTACCAGGCTCTTCTCATCCCAAATCACCTTATTATCAAGTTTCTTTGTTCAATCATGCTTATCGGCTAGTTTCTCAATCTCAAGGGCCAGTGAGAGCGAGTATTACCATTGCTTCCGAACCCTTTGATTATATGGGTGCAGACCCAGTTACAGGTAAAAATCGTCATTTAATCTGCGAACTTTACCGAGTAATTAGTTTGTACGCTGGTGCAGACTATTTAATGGAAGAACTATTTGTTAAAGGTAAACCCAAAGCTGAAGAAGACAGGATAGGGAATACTCCAGAAATAGTAAATATCCCCTTTGGATTACATTACTTTGCTCACATGAACATGGGACAAACCCAGGATATTGAACAAGTATTTCCTGTACCCGATTGGTTTGCTGTCGGTTCCACAACCCCGCCTTATGCAGCCTACGGTTTAGCAACGAATTTGCATATCGAAGCGATCGCCCATCCCTATGAAGATAATCCCAGTTGTTTCTCCTGGCAATTATTACCTGGACAGTCTGCTAAATGTCTGCATATGTTCATGCGCGGTCAACCAGAAGGCTTTGATGCCAAAGTCGGACATACTTGGTACGAGTTAATTTATGGCCCCTTGAAAGCCGAAATTTATCAAGATGCTGCGATGAAAAGTCCAGTGAGGAAGTCGGTCAGAGTTTAGAACCTAGAACATTCTCTCTCTGCGTCTTTGCGCGCCAGTTGCTACAAGTCGGGGAACCCGCCCAACGCACTGGCTTGTCTTTGCGTGAGATTATCCTCTTGGTCATGAAAATGGATAAGACTATTTTAGTAATTGGTTATGGTAACGATTTACGTAGCGATGACGGTATTGGACAAAAAATAGCTAATGAAATAGCTGGTTGGGGTTTATCAACAGTGAAATCCTTAGCAGTTCATCAACTTACCCCTGACTTGGCGACAAATTTAGCCAATACTGAATTAGTAATTTTTGTTGATGCTTATTTACCAGTAGACAAATTTGATGTGCGAATACAGTCACTTTTACCTGCCGCTGATTATGCCATGACTGGACATACCAGCGATCCTCAATCAATTTTAGCCCTAACTCAAGCCCTTTATGGTCATTGTCCTTGTGCTTGGTGGGTGACAGTACCCGGAATAAACTTTGAAGTAGGCGATCGCATCTCCCAAGTTGCCGAAACAGGTAAGGCGATCGCCTTAATCAAAATTATCCAAATTCTCGATCAGGCAAGAAACCTCTGGGTAGAAGTTCCACCCAATAAATACAAGTAAAGTTGATACAAAAACCTCTTAAATCCATCAACCATAGCGCTTATGATATCTTAAAGGCCGAGAAAGTTAATCCGCTGGATGTTGAAGTGGAAATCGCTGTTATGGGAGACAGATAACTTAATATTTTGCCTTGTCCATCTTCATTTTTCGTACCAAGGGGCATTACACACCCATAATTCAGCCTTCACCACTATTAACAAACCAATTTTCAACTCGGATATCGTAAATCAGCAAAATCCTCATCAGTAAAAATAATCCCTTCACTTTCAATTCCCTGTCTAAATTTTTGTAATCCTTGCCAAAAATTCTCACCTCTAGATTCCTCCTTTTTTTGACGCAGAAACTCAAATAAATAGTCTCGTTCCTCTGTGGGTAAACTGTTAATAAAATTAATGATTTCTTGTAAATTCATCAATTAAGCTCCGCGAAGCTAAACCCCATCTTTGCTAACTGTATTTTAAACCGGTGAAGAAATTATACAATGAGTAATTCAAATTATCGAGAATTAACCGACTCAGAATTACGGGAATATGTCAAGCTTCACCCTCAAGATGAAGAAGCTTTTCAGCATTGTAGATGTTTTGCGGCGATCGCTGTCTTATCTTAGAAATGAGATAGTGGTATTTTAATTGGGAATATGTTGACTAAACGCAAAAGTCGAAGTGTGGCTGCAATTTTAGCTTTGTCCGGGACGCTGACAATTTCCGGTTTACATAAGTTTTATTTAGGACAGCCGTTGTGGGGTATATTATATGTCTTGCTATCCTGGACACCTATCCCCAAGGTGGCTAGTGCAATTGAAGGAGTTTGGTATTTAGCCCAAGATGAAGAAGCTTTTGATCGTCACTTCAATCTGGGTAAGTCAGCAGTCAAAAATATCCAGCCTGTAGGTAATCAGGTAAGTGGAATTGCTGAGGCTTTGCGTGAATTAGATGCACTCCGCCAAGATGGATTAATTTCGGAATATGAATTTGAACAAAAGCGCCGCCAGCTGCTAGACCAAATTTCTTGATGCAAGCAAAAATGATGAACTGGCTACCTTTAAATTCCAAGTTGCAAAAACTCCGCGCCAAACTCCTCAACGACCCGTACTATAGACTACAGTCTGGGGACGAAATTCAGCTAGCTGCACAACTGGGTATCCGCATTGATGCGAATCAAGCAACTGTGGATGATTGGTTAAGGTTACCTGGGTTATCCATTCATCAAGCGCGATCGCTTGTGGAACTTTCCCATTCAGGCGTTAAATATTACTGTATAGAAGATGTGGCTGCGGCTTTAGCCATACCACCCCAGCGACTAGAACCATTAAAGCCACTACTCAATTTTATTTATTATGACCACGAATCTCTAGAGCGTCCTACCCAGTTAATTAACCCCAACACAGCCACACCAGAACAGTTAGCCACAATTCCCTTTATGGATATTTCCATTGCTCAAGCAGTAGTGGAAAATCGGTTATCAGCCGGGCCTTATCGTAATTTAGTGGATTTTCAAAAAAGATTGGATTTACCTGGTGAGGCGATCGCTCAACTTATGTATTTTCTGAGATTTTAATCATCTTCATTGGGGAAAGCCGGATTCTCTCTGGCTTTTTTTTATTTCGATTGCTGGGGAATTACTGGACTTCCCAATAAGAAACCTTTATTTATTTTTATACACAAAAAAGCACTTAATATAGTTGCATATTAAGCGCCCTTTCGTATTGGATTTTACCAAATCACTGGTCTGATGCCACATTTCTGAATTTGCAACACCGCTGGAATCAGAAGCATTGCCAGAATAACTTGTAACAAACATTGAGTGATGTGGTAACACTCCTTGCACTTATATCAATGGTATCTCTTCTAGGATCAAATGAAACATTTTATTCATGACAGTTTACTAACTGACACTAGTGACAAATGATTCATCACCAATTGTGTTATTTGAAACTATTGATAAGCATTATTACATAAAAGTATAAAATAATACTTATGTTTATGACCGCTCATTAACGTAAAAACCCATGTGTACAAGGGCGAAATTACTCAGGTGAAGCAGATTGAGTAACACTCCACCAAGCCAAACCGTAAGTTTGAGTTGCTT
Source organism: Nostoc sp. CCY0012 (assembly GCF_963920855.1). Lineage (NCBI taxonomy): Bacteria > Bacillati > Cyanobacteriota > Cyanophyceae > Nostocales > Nostocaceae > Nostoc > Nostoc sp. CCY0012. The sequence goes on from NZ_CAWUDM010000118.1 coordinate 7,432, forward strand.
CATTCACCTGTTCACGAAACTGGACACGGATTTTATAGTTACCAGTATCAGGCACAGGGCAGAATATGTGTTCGACATTATCTATTTCACTGACTGAAGAGCATACAGCCCCAACGTATGGGTTATCATCATCAGACCTAACCAAGTAGAGATCGAGATTATTGAAGCCGCGATCGCTAAATTGCTCTCCTAGATCATATTTTTGATTCTTATTGGTATCATTTAGCTCTACCAAGCGATGCCAATTGAGAGTAATATTGACAAAACTTCCCTGTTTTAACGGTTCGGCTAACATATAATCAACCGTTGACCCTACATTCACCGTGCCATAATCCCAACCCTTAGCGGGGACTGTCTGAGATGGTTTCCATTGACCCGCGCTAAATTGTTGATAAGCACGATAAGCATTTAAATGACCTGTACCCATTTGTGAGTCTAAGGGAATTTTAGGGTCTTGGTAAGCATCAGAATCCAGCCAGTCTTGATTTTGTTTATCAATAAGTGTCCGCGTCATTCCCAAATGCAAGCCATCACCCTTATCGGCGATTTTGTCGGCTGAATTGAGCAATACAGCCTTCATTACTTGCTGACGACGAGCATCAAGACTCCAATTTGGTTGGTTTTTTCGTAGCTGTTGGTCGGCAAATTCTTGCAACAAGGCCACAGTAGCTGTCACTTGAGGCGCCGCAAAGCTTGTACCTGTGACCTTATTCAACTTACCATCGGGATTGAGCATGGGAATGTTGCTACCAGGTGCGACCAAACTGACAGAAGGACGACCATCAATATTAAACTCTTTCCCAGCTAACCTAGCTGTTGCTCCGTAATTAGGCCCCGCCAAATTAGAAACGTCAACTTTATTATAAAAATTGCCTCGGCGGGATGAAAACGCCACGTTCATGCCATTAAAATTATCTGTAGGGATGGGAATACCACCTTTACCTTGATTGCCTGCGATCGCATACAAAATATTATGAACGCGACTCGACCAGTCAATACATAAAGTCAATAAAGCATTACCGTCTAAAACCGCATCTGTGCGAGGATCACGGCTGAGAGGTTCACCAAAGCTAAAGTTAATGGCGCGGACATCACCACCATTTTGTAAAGCTATATGTTGCGCTGATAAACACTCTTCTGGCTGTCCCATATTTTTTGTAGAACCCACAGCCGAAGAATATAGTCTAGCTTCTGGGGCCACTCCAGGAAAAGCTTTATCTTGACTGACCATCACACCAGCTACATTGTAGGCATGGGAATCAACACCGCTGTTGGATTTGGCTGGTTCATTACGTAAAAAAACAGCTGCTAACGATATGGCACGATTTTTCGATACTGCTTTATCCCAACCAAACATTCCCGGTCGCCCAATTTCTACTTGACCAATAGCAATCTTGCGCCCAAGTAAATTATAAGGAGCTTGATGTAGCTTGAGCGCATCAATACCATTAGTACCTAAAGAACTTGGCAAAGCTGAAGCAAGTACAGGCACACTTAAACAAGAAGCACTCAATCCCCAAATTATCCAGCCTAGTTTTTTGCTCATTGTTTAATAGTTAATTATTAGTTATTAGTAATTGTTTATCAAGATAATTTTGTCTGCTTCCCTGTGTGGGAGTATTTCCTTTGCATCCTTAACAAGTTGGGATCAAAGTGATCAGCAATTGCTCAATGTTTTGTTACAATATTTACAGACGAGAACGCTTTAAAACCCACTAACCATGACCCAAAATTCATCTCAAAAGCCCATTGTGATTTCTCCATCTATCCTATCAGCCGACTTTAGTCGTCTGGGCGACGAAATTCGTGCCATAGATGCAGCTGGAGCCGATTGGATTCACGTTGATGTAATGGATGGTCGTTTTGTACCTAACATTACGATAGGTCCTCTGGTTGTGGAGGCGATTCGCCCAGTGACAACCAAGCCACTGGATGTCCACTTGATGATTGTGGAACCAGAAAAGTATGTAGAAGGTTTTGCGAAAGCGGGTGCTGATATTATTTCTGTACATTGCGAACATAACGCTTCGCCTCACCTGCACCGCACTTTAGGACAAATTAAAGAACTAGGCAAAAAAGCTGGAGTTGTTCTTAACCCTGGTACTCCTTTAGAGCTAATTGAATACGTTCTCGAACTGTGCGACTTAGTACTAATCATGAGCGTCAACCCTGGCTTTGGTGGTCAAAGCTTTATTCCTGGAGTTTTACCCAAAATTCGGAAATTGCGTCAAATGTGTGACGAACGTGGTCTTGACCCCTGGATTGAAGTTGATGGTGGCTTAAAAGCGAATAATACTTGGCAGGTTTTAGAAGCGGGAGCTAATGCAATTGTTGCTGGTTCCGCCGTATTTAACGCCAAAGACTATGCTGAAGCGATTACCAACATTCGTAACAGTAAGCGCCCTGCACCAGAATTGGCCAAAGTTTAAGTTAACGTGAGTTCGATACATTCCCCAGAACCCCGCTTCCATTCCTCTCAAAGTCAAGATTTTTGCCCCTTCCCTACAAGGGAAGAGGTTGGGGTTAGGTTCCGTCGAACTCCAGTTAAGTTAGGTACTTGATTAATCAAACGCCAAAAATAGAAGTGGGTGGGAACTTCCTACCCCATTTTTTTATAACTTCAAATTCCCGGCTGCAATAGCTAAAGCACCCCAACCAGCCAAAAAAGCAGCACCACCTATAGGTGTAATGGCACCTAAAATTTTCACACCAGTTAAACTCAAGGCATATAAGCTACCAGAGAAAATCGCAATGCCAATGATAAATAGCCAACCACTGGCTATTAAAGTAGGTTGAGGAGACTCAGTGCGACTAATTAAAAGAGCTACTAACAAAAGTGCTAGAGCATGGTACATTTGGTAGCGAGCGCCAGTGTCAAAAATTTCTAGCGATCGCTCACTGATTTTTTCCCGCAAGGCATGAGAAGCGAAAGCACCTGCGGCTACGGATAAACCACCAAGAACGGCAGCTATGCTGACAAAAGTTTGCGCCATTTCTCACTAAGATTGATCTTAGATATCAAAATGATATGATACAGCGCCTTCTTCGTTGACTTGAAAATTTGCATTAAATTCTTTAGCTTTCAAATCTAAATATTCTCTAGCATCGGCTGCGGGTAGTTGAGAATGCATCGCAAAGTTTAAAACAGTGACACACCCTTGGTTTTCTTGGAGCATATTGTAAAACGTAGTTTGCAGGCGATCGCTTAATTGTTGTTGAAGTACCTTTTTTTCATTCTTGCTTTGACGGTACAACCCTAAGCTCATCCAACCGCCCAGCAAGATTGTGGGAACGCCAAAAATAATACCATTTCTCCCAATATCACCAAGGTGAGTAAAAGCAGGTTGATTGGGAAAGTCTATGAAAGCCTCATTGGTTGCTGTAGAAATAGGCTTGACAATAGATTTTCTCTCTAGACTAGCCGAGACTGATAAAGTCAAAAACATAAATCCGAGTGTTAAAAGCCAACCCGCAGCCAATTTTTCAGCAGTCTTCATAATTTCACTTCAGATTTTAAACTTTGCTTGTGATTTTAACCTTACTTGGCAAAAGCTTCCATTAAAAACTGGTGATTGTGGCTAATTAAGTTCAAATATGAAACAAGTAACTAATGTCACCTTGATCACTGGGTTCAAAAGTGGCGTTAAATTCTTGGGATTTTTGATTTAAATATTCTTGGGCTTGTTTTCCTGGTAGCTTTGCTTCCATCGCCAACTGTAAAACAGTAATTTTACCATTATTGGCTTTGAGCATTTGATAAAAAATAGCATCCAGGCGATCGCTTAACTCTTGTTGATCTTTTTGGCGCAAACCCCAGAATATATATCCTCCGCCTGCTGCTAATGGTACACCAAAGATTATTCCTCCCCAAAAAGCACTTTGCGCTTCTGCTTTTTCTTCTGGAGTTTTATCTTCTGCGGTTAAATCAGATAACGTGCTGAAGCTAACCAACAAACATAACAATCCCAAAGACAGCATGAAACCAGCAGAAACTTTTTTAATGATTTTCATACTTGCGGCAGAGTATATTTAATTACATTGCCGCAATTTTAACCTCATTTACGCGTAGCTTCCAGTATCCGGGAGTAATAAAAGCGAGTCTTAGTCATTGCTTGGCGTTGAATGGCAAAACCGTTACTTTCCAGGATTCTTACCACATCAGCCTCGCGGTGTAGATAAGCACGAGTTGTTTTACTAGGGCCAGGAAAGAAACTGCCAATCTTCTTGAGTATACTCAAGGCACAGGTCTTGGGCGCAAAACTGATGATCATCCGTGACTCCGCCAAAGAACAAAGGTGAGAAATCATCTCATCGGCTTTTTCTTGGGGGTAGTGGATGAGAACATCCAAACAAATTACAGTATGGTATTGACCACTCAAAGATTCCAAATCCTGGACAGCAAAAGTTGGATTTTCGGCATTTCCCAAGGCTGCTAAGGCTCTATCTTTACCTTCTGACACCATTTTGTCAGAAATATCGCTGGCATAGACTTTAGCGCCATCTGTCGCTAGAGGGATGCTGAGACTACCCACGCCACAACCCGCATCACAAATTGAAAGTTCTGCTAAATTAGCATCATCTTTCAGCCAGCCAATAACTGTATCTACGGTTTGCTGGTGTCCGTTGCGGATGTCTAGTTGGACTTTATTGACTTCACCATCGCCGTAAATTCGCCGCCAACGGTCGAAACCTGTGGAATTAAAATACTCACGGACAATGGTTTTATCGTCGGCTACGTTCATAAAAGTTTGATTTTTAAGGGTTCCCAATGTTTAAAATTATCATTAATAGCAACTGCCGAGAATACTCTTGCAGATTTTCTTTAGGAGCTTCTTCTTTTACTCACACCATAGCAGTTACTTATAGATAATACTTAATTATCTCCTATTTTATGGCTTTAAGGAATGATATCCTGGGATTTTCACTCGCTAAACATCAAAAAGCACTGACAGTTAATTACTGAGAAATTCTTGGTTAATTTTAGTTAAACTTTTGCTATCCCACTTACCTTTATGAGCTAACCTCAAGCTTTCTTATTATCATTATGCTTGTTGAACCTGGTTCTTGAGATAGAATTATAAAATGTAAGTGCAGTATTTATCCTCATCAAAAAAATGTTTTAAGGAATATTAGAAAAAATAAACAACTACTTTTAGAATACTGTTTTTCAAACAGCAATACACAGTGATAAATTATTTTTTCAATTGCAGTAACTTTTAAGAACCAATAAAATAATCCTGTTTATATAAAAAATACATAATCATTTTGCTCATTTAGCTCTATCGAATAAAAATGGCATCAAACGTACTCATCGACAGTCCAATTATTGCATTTACAATTCTCCTCACAGTAATTTTTACTGTGCCGCCTATATTCGAGCGATTTAAAATACCTGGATTAGTCGGTTTACTAGTAGCAGGTGTAGTACTAGGGCAAAATGGTCTAAAGCTTTTAGACTCTAACTCTGACACTGTGAGACTGCTCTCAGATATCGGTAAAGTATATCTGATGTTTGTCGCTGGTTTAGAAATTGACCTGAAACAGTTTCGCAAAACTAAAAATAAATCTATTGGTTTTGGAACTTTTACATTTTTAGTACCATTAATTGCTGGTATTTGTGTAGGCAGGTTCTTCGATTTTGGTTGGAATGCTTCCGTACTCATTGGTTCTTTGCTAGCATCCCATACGCTCTTGGCATATCCCATTGTCAGTCGTCTGGGAGTGGTGATGAATGAAGCTGTAACAGTGACAGTTGGCGCCACAATTTTTACTGATACAGGCGCTTTATTAGTCCTAGCAATTTGCGTGGGAATCCATCAAGGAGAGTTCACAGCCCTAAGTTTAATAACTTTGTTAGGTGGGTTAGCAATTTACTCTGTATTAGTACTATTTGGTTTTGACTGGGCAGGTAAAGAGTTTTTTCGTCGTTCTGGGGATGAACAAAGTAACCAATTTTTATTCATATTGCTAGCATTATTTTTGGCATCTGTAGGAGCGCAAATAGTCGGAGTAGAAAAAATTGTTGGGGCATTTTTAGCAGGTTTAGCAGTCAACGATGTTGTCGGACGCAGCCCAGTTAAAGAAAAAATTGAGTTTATTGGTAGCGTGTTATTTATCCCTTGTTTCTTCGTAGACATGGGATTATTAATTAATATTCCGGCATTTATTCAAACCCTCAGTTCAGTTTGGCTGACAGTGGTCATCGTAACTGCTTTGATTGGTAGTAAATTTATAGCAGCATTGTTAGCAAAGCTAGTTTATCGCTACAGTAATGTGGAAATGCTCACAATGTGGTCGTTATCACTACCACAGGTAGCAGCGACATTAGCAGCTGCCTTGGTTGGTTATCAAACCTTAAATCCGGCTGGTGAAAGGTTAATTAGTGAGGGAGTCTTAAATAGTGTAATTGTGCTTATGCTAGTGACTTCTATTTTGGGGCCATTAATCACAGCCAGATTTGCCGTCTTATTACAAATGCCCCAGACAGATTTTGAAACAGAAAGTCTTTTAACTTGGTGGGAAAGTTATGAAGGTCAGCCGCTAGAAAAAGCTCAAAATTCATTTACTGTCGTAGTACCAATATATAACCCGCAAACCCAGGTTTATTTAATAGAATTAGCCGCTTTAATAGCTCATCATCAATCTGGAAAAATTGTAACTTTAGCTGTTAGTAAAGCCCATGTTCACATGGATGATCCCCAGTTAGGTATAGCACTTCACCAAAGTCAGCAACGATTAAAGTTAGCGAAAGAAATTAGTCAAGAATTTCATGTGCAAGTGTCAACGGCAATTCGCATTGATGATGATATAGCTTTAGCAATTAGTCGCACCAGCCGAGAACAAAATGCTAGTTTGATAGTCATGGGTTGGTCTCGCACTACAGGCTTACGGGCGCGCTTATTTGGTAATGTCATTGATAGCGTTTTTTGGTCTTCTCACTGTCCGGTAGCAGTAACACGTTTAGTGAGTAGTCCCAAAACAATCAAAAAAATTCTGGTACCAATTGGAGACTTAAGACCACAAACCATCAGCGCTTGGCGGTTTGCGGAAATGTTGGCTGATGTCAATCAGGCAGAAGTAGTACTAATACATGTATGCAATCGTAATACTCCCTCTAATTTAGTAGAACAATTTACAACTCAATTGTCTGATATTGTTGCTAAAAGTCAGTTACAAGTGAAAACAAATATTCAAATTATCATCAATGATGATGTTGCTAAAGCCATAATTCGGGAAGCTGAAGCATTTGATTTAGCAGTGTTACGTTCCGTCCGTTATCGCACTACAGGTGGATTAGCTGTTAGCCAAGTAACAACCGAAGTGATTGAAGAATTGACTTGTTCTATTGTGTTGTTGGGCGAGGCGCATCTTTGAACTAAGTAACCCATCTTCCGCACCCTAAACTGTCACACAACGAAAAATGGTCGTTTGGGGGTTTGGGATTAGCGATCGCCACCTAAGATTTCGACCTTTTTGTATAAAAAACATCCTAAAATGAATTCAAAAATACGAAATTACCGATTGTGACACCGGGGGGTGCGGAATGTGGGAGTAAACATAACTATACTGTTGTCATTGTGAGGACGTATGACGTTCGCGTAGCGTGTCGCTTTGCGACTCAGCAATGGCAAGGGTTTTGTCATTTTTACATTCTGTTAACGTGAGTTCGACGGAACCTAACCCCAACCCCTTCCCTACGAGGGAAGGGGCAAAAAATCTACAGTTTGGTACGAAAAAATAGTGTTTTTAAGCCTCTCCCCGCGTCGGGGAGAGGAATGGAAGCGGGGTTTTTTAAAGCCATCGAACTCACGTTCTGTTACATAGTTTGCTTCCATAGTGCGATCGCATCCCCCTTGTTATATCCTGGGTAAATGCGATACGCGTAGCGTCAAGCCTTCGGCTTATCGCCAAAAAGTTAAGCAGCACAAAAAATAGGGGCAGATTTAACATCCACCCCAGTTTTAATGGCTATACTCCGTCCTACAGCAACTGCTACAGGCTTTAAACAATCTACCAAACTCAGCATATCTTCTAAAGAAAGCGCCTGACGTGCATCAGAAACAGATTTTTCTGGTTCAGGATGACACTCAATAATTAAACCATCAGCCCCACAAGCCACAGCCGCCTTCGCCAGAGGTGCGACTAATTCCCGTTTCCCTACAGCATGAGAAGGATCTACAATCACAGGCAAGTGAGTTATTTGCTTGAGTGCAGCTACAGCCCCTAAATCTAAAACGTTGCGCGTGTAATTATCAAAGCTGCGGATACCTCGTTCGCACAACACCACATCTGGATTGCCGTGACTTAAAATATATTCGGCTGCCATGACAAATTCTTCAATAGTCGAGGCTAATCCACGCTTGAGTAAAATAGGCTTACCAGCTTCACCCAAAGCCTTCAGCAAATCGAAGTTTTGCATATTGCGGCTACCTACTTGCAGCATATCAGCATGAGCTGCAACTATCGGTATTTGGGAAATTGACATCACTTCGGTGACAACAGGAATATTGTACTGCGATCGCACCTTTGCTAAAACATCCAATCCAGTTTCACCCATACCTTGGAAAGCGTAAGGAGAAGTCCGGGGTTTATAAACACCACCGCGTAAAGCCTGTACAGGTGCAGTAGATAGAGTTTCCGCAACCATCTGCATTTGTTCTAAGCTTTCCACAGTGCAAGGGCCACCGATAATTACTAGTTCATCACCACCGAAAGCAACTGTTTCTGAGAGTTTAACGATTGTCTGGTGTTCAGAATGAGATTGTGAAGCAAGTTTGGCGTTAATCATTGTTTGATTCTCCTGATTGGGGACAAGGGGATTGAGGGATAAGGGGATTGGGGGACAAGGGGACAAGGG
>NZ_CAWUDM010000119.1:0-16028 GCF_963920855.1 Nostoc sp. CCY0012
ATTTTGAGTTCAATTATATATTAATTTGTGTAATTAATTTTGTTTGATTACTTATGAATATTAGATTTGTCGATAACAAGCGTGCCATTCGGCCAAGAAATAAGTATATATATGGCTGTGGCATTGCAGAAGATGATGCGGCGGTTTCTCCGTGATCAGTAATACCAATTCTTTAAAATTAGGCAACAAATGCAAATTATAGATGAAGGTCTAATCGCATTGACTCCGTACTGAGTTTGCATCCTCGCTGCATAATTCGCGTTTATATCCTGCTTGCTCTTCTTGCCCCTTGCGTTCCTTCTTCTCTCGTTGCCGTTGCCGATACTCCAGTACCTTTCGAGCGAACACAACATCTTCAGTATTTAGACGGTAATATCTGACTCGTTTATCATTCTCCACAAGTCGGCGTGACTCAGTAGACAAACCCAATTGCGCGAGATACTGCCCCAAAATCTTAAATACCGGGTAAGTCTACTACAGCCTTATAATACAATAATGATTATCATTTTAATAAAATTCAAACAGAAACTAAAATTTATAGACGAAAAGTGGAAACTAAAGCCCCGTAACCATTTGAGCGATTGGATTCTCCCAAAGTGACAAATGAGGGTTAAACTGACTCTACTAGTACGATAACCAGGAATCATAATGTAGTAAATTTCTCGTACAGTTATAGAAGCAGGCTTAAGAGTGAGATGTGGGGCTTCTTGCTGCTTCAGCTAAAAAGCCGGGGTCATGACCCCGGCTTTTTTTGTCTATGTCGTCTCGATTCAACAGCCGTCTGGTCCACAGAAACTGTGCCCGTACAGTACCTCCGCGTCACAGATATAGATCATGCCAGCAAAATCGAGGAAAAACTTCACTGCGACCTGATCCGCAATATTCTCGGCCATATCCCGATCCGGGGTTAGCACCTCGAATTTTATATTCGCCTGGGTGTCAGAAACGTTGGGTTGTCCCGTCGAGCGCACGTTGCGACTGCCTTTACCGCCAGTTTCCAGAACCGTATAACCGGTTGCTCCGGCTTCTTCGATGATCTTGGCGATCTTTTTCAGCAGAATCTTTTCCGTGATTATGACGAGCTTTTTGGATGGCTTGGCCATGTTGCTTACCTCTTTACCGTAATTGATCTTATATATTGAGTCGCTTGGTCTGCCGGGTCAAGGGAGGGCCGACAGAACGCAACCTGTCTGGAATTAGCTGCCCATCAGCGCCTGGGCGAGTCCGATGTAGAGCGGTATTCCCAAGGCAATCGCAACTGGCGTGCCGACGGCTGTAGACGCGCCTATGTAGGCGGAGGGATTGGCAGACGGGATACCAGCTCGTAAAGTGGGCGGCCCTGAGATGTCTGAACTGGAGGCGGCAATGATGGCCAAAAGAGCTACACCGCCAGGGCTGAATCCCGTGGCGTAGTGGGCAATCATGCCGAGACCGAAGGCGATAAACCCATGCAGCAGCGGAGCCACCAAGGCATATACGGCGTACCACTGGGCTACTTTGCGTAGCTCGCCAATCCTTGACCAGGCCTCCATACCCATTACCAGCATCAGTATTGAAAGCAGTCCACGGAAGAGAGGCTCATAAAAGCTTTCAAAGACACTTTCAGGACGGGTTATTATGCCTAGAGCAAGGCCGAGCAGCAGTGCCGATAGGGCAGATCCCTGGAGGCTTTCCTTCACGATGGGCCATATCTCGACCCGCTTACCTGCGTTACCGTGCTGCTGACTGAGATACTCCTGCCTAGTGCTGGGATACTCGCCTGCGGCAACCGGCTGCTGGCTGAGATACTCCTCGTGACTTAAATACTTGTCGCGCTGCTTGCTGGTATGAATGCTGGCCACGACGATCGCAGTCACGAGCGCGGGGATGTCCATGAAGGGATAGAGTGCGCCGGCCCAGGGTTCGTATGTCATGCCTTGCGCTTCCATTACCGTTATGCCGGCGGCGAGGGTAGAGCCACTCACGGCACCGAACAAGCCCGCGGTCGCAAGGGCATCCACGGTTCTGACTTTTGGCAGCTTGGCCAACGTGTAGCCCCCGATGAACACGATCAGTATCCCCGTTACCACGGCGAACAGCGCGGGCAACAGCATCTCCGTCAGATTGGAATTGCGGATCGCAATGCCGCCGCTCAATCCAACTTTGATGAGCAGCATGAAGACGATGAACTTATAGATCGCATCTGGAATTTGCAGTTGGCTACCGAGGGCGGCAATGACTATACCACCCATCAAAAAGCCGAGTGTCGGGGACTGCAACTGCGCCCCGAATTTCGTCAAGAAATCGGATAAGAAATCCACGTTTTAATTCCTCTTTGATTCAGATATTAGGGGTTAAAACAATTCAAAATTATCAATTCAAAATTGCAATTGTTAGGGGCTTTTACCACTACTGATTGTTCGCGTAGCGTCCCGTAGGGAAGACCACTGAACGAATTTTAGTGGGGACTTGTACCCCGAATTAATTCAAAATAAATCTTCTTCTTAATTTTGCATTTTGCATTTTGAATTCAAAAAAGGTCAGAATGGCAGACATGTGTTTAACTTTATCTTAAAAACCGTACAAATTTGCGATCGCTCTACATGGATCTGCTAAGTAATTTCAAATTCAAATCATAAGTTTTCCTTTTCTTTTCAAAAAACCTGTATATCTTTGGTCAATGTAAATAGCGATTGCAGAATTTTCTCTATACGTTGTTGCTATTAAAAAGGGCTTTCTATGACTGCACTTCCCAAATTGCGTTGGATCCCTGGCTATCTTATTGGTATTAGGACTTACGCACTGTACAAATTTATTATCTTGTGCATTAACGTAAATGCGTCGTTTCAGGCTTTTATTAATCATCCTTTGATAAATAGCGATCGCCTAAAAAGTGTCGATAAATCAAGGTTTAATACCTGAAATCCACACCACATATTTGGTATTTCCTGTCAATGCGTAAGTCCTAGGTATATAACCACCAATTTGAAAGCTTGAATCCCACTAAAATCGTTAGTGGATAAGCTTATATATACTGATTAGACAGTCAGGGCGTTGGATGGCGTTGCCAATCGTAGTGGGCTTGGATAAGAGTTGCGTGGACACCACTCTTCTAGCAATGCCTGAGCTAATCAATCAACATTTCGGGGGGAGTTTTGGCCGGCTCATAAGTCGTGGAAGGACTGTAACTGGCGAGGTTAAACCACCCCACCGCCAGTAGGAGACCGAACCCACAGCCCAACAAAAAAGTCCAGGCGTGAGACGACTCAAGCACGCAGAGCAGGCGGCGATCGCTGCTATATACCTGCACTAACCAGCCTTCGCTGGTATTGACAAATTTGGTCGGCAGTTTAGTTGAGTCAAACTTGTTCATTGTGTACGCTCCATGCTGATCGAATGTTTGTGGCGGTGGCGGGCACTTGCGCGCGGCGACGGAAACACCTGTCAGAAATTCACCTGTGAATGGAGAATGTCTCAAGGAGAGACACTGGGTCGCTCAAACCTGATATTGATGTCAAACAGAAGGCAGACATCTATGCTTTCGCCTTGAACGATATTCTAAGTTTATATAAATTCATCAAGAAATCGGACAAGAAATCAACGTTGTAATTCCTCCTTGATCAGATAGTAGGGTAATAGGGGTCAAAACAATTCAAAATTGCAATCATTAGGGGCTTATACCCAGAATTAATTCAAAATAAATCTTCTTCTTAATTTTGCATTTTGAATTCAAAAAAGGTCATAACGACAGGTATGTGCTTAAGCTTATCTTAAAATTCGCACAAATTTGCGATCGCTCTACATGGATATGCTAAGTAATTTCAAATTCAAATCATAAGTTTTCCTTTTGTTTTCAAAAAACCTGTATATCTCTGGTCAATGTAAATTGTTATCACAGAGTTGACTCTATACGTTGTTGTTATTAAGAAGAGCTTTATATGGCTACACTTCTCATGTTGGATAATGAATCGAAGTTTGATTACTCTACCAATGGACGGTACTACAAACGGCAGATCCGTCGTCCCTAATGCCCCCTGCAATCTGTTGTTGAATGGTGGTCATAGCGCCAAAATGATAAGTGTTTTTTATAAAATGCTTCCGCTAATCTGAGTCAATCTTTCTCAACAGAGGTAGTGGATTCGCCGATCTTTGGCATAAGATTAAAAATGAGTTCAAAGCAACACTATAAGTAGGTAAGCACAAATAAAGTCAACTATGTAACAGAATGTAAAAGCCTTATAACCCTTGCGTTCGCGGAGCGTGACCGCTTCGGTCTTATACTTCGCTTCACTCCGTTATGCTCGTAATGACATACCTGTAAATTCTCCTGCCTACCTACTTAGAACCCTAGCTGTCTAATTGGTATGAAAGAGCTTGAGACTCAAGCATAGTGCGAAGTTCCATATGCTCATTGACCAAAGCTTGTATTGTGTTAATTGGATCATGATGAAGGCGACGTTTCTGTTGGCGGGGGGCTTCAGCCAAAGCTAATCTACGACGTTGAAGTGTATACTCAGCTATAGGTACCTGCTGAATTTGTACAAGTAACTGTTTTTCGCTTTGGGCGAGGAAGAGAACTTGATATTGCCCAAAATCACGCAATTCGGAAGTTGATTTACGTCCACTAATTCGTCGCTGGTGGCGACGCAGATGGCTAAACATAGCTTCCATCTTCAGGTTATCTGGCGGCAAACCAGGGATATCATAGCAGTGTAATAAGTTAGCCCCGTATTTGTTCCATAGTTGTTGTAACTTTTTCAGTAGAGCAAACTGTGCGGGATTTTGTTTAGGGTCAGGCAAAAACTGCTGTAATAATTCTTCCATCTCGCATCGAATTTTAAGGCTTGTCAAGGATAAGTTGCTAGTACTTGTAGTATTAGTCACATTGTCTTTGATGGAGTAAGAGTCTTTTGGGTAGTGCAAACAATCAGCAATTCGTCGTAACCATTGGTGTGCCTGTTCCAAATCCAACGCTAGCGAAAGATTGTTGCTTAAAGCTTGGTCAACCCATACTGACAAGACAGACAAGTAATCTGTATCAATTTCCCGGCATGGTAAACTACGTAGTATCGCACCTATCGTTTTTAGTTGCTGGTAGCCTTCAATACCGCCCCAACGGAAAGGTTTGCGACTAGTGCGATTTACACAATCCCTGACAGCAGCGCGAATCTGGGACTCCACTGCCATTAACTCTGCGTCTCGTGACAAATAGGGAATTGCGGAAAAAGGGGGGTAGTGTCTTGCTGCTGTTCGGGACTTGGATCTTGAGGTCTTTCGGAATTCTCTGGGACTTTTGGCAGTCCATCTAAATCTGCTTTTAATTGTTGTCGGAGCTTTGTATCTAATGGCAACACAGATTCACTCAAATTGCTGAGAAAGTGTGCCTGACACCGTTGATGGGGTGCATCTGGCCAACTTGAATTCATTGCCGCGATGATTGATTTTTCCCCATCTGATAATGTTGCTAGCACTTTATACGGTAACTCTTTATATGGTTGCAGCCATTCAATTAACCGTTGTGCCTGTGCCTGTGGTAACTGAATTCCACTTACTGGTGTACCACTTAATACCTCGTATAATACGTAGAGTAAGGTTCCATGACCAACTGGAAAGTAAGGCATCAATTGCCCAAATCAAACCACCATGTTCAATGGCGGTGGCAGCTAACTTCTCAGCCGTATGTGCAATTGTTCCACCCAACAGTGCTAGAAATTGACGGTATAACTTGCCTACATTCCGCCCATTAATTTCGATTCCACGCTGGTTTAACTTTTCCTGGATCTCAATTAATTGTTGATGTTCATTTTCATGTTGCCAACCTATAAATGCCAACACATCTAAACCATAAGTACTGTTGGGCAAGCTATACTTTAGTACGCCTCCGCCTTCTGCTCTTTCCCAGTGGTCTTGTTGAAAGCGTGCTTCTCCATCAAGTTGCTCTAAGGCTGTGCAAATTTCATCCTGTAAGTTCTGCATGAATTGCTGCGATCGCTCCCGTGAATCCTGGGGTATTGTGTTGATAGATGATGCTAGCAATGTTGTGTGATTTCTAGATTCTTGCAGAGAGTTATCGGAATGACGACCCATTTTTAAACCTCTGAAACTTTCAATGAGTATAACTAAGCCAGTTATATAACTATATAGCGATACAAGTATAGTAGCTAGAGAAGTTTCAAAACTTAATATATTATCTAAATCCCAGTCCTCAAATGTTCTTTGTTTGTACTTGAATGCTATTTACACATGGCGCATTCTCTGATTTATTAAAGGGTTGTGAAAAAGCAGGCGGGCAGGGAGCAGGGGAGAAAACCCACCCACAATTCCACTCGGCTTTAAACCTTATCTTTTGGTAAACAGGTCTAGACAATTAACCATATCTGTTCTAGCTTGATAACTATATAGTTATTGATTTTGTTAGCACATTACACATGGTTAATACTCTACCCAAGCCAGAAATTAAAACCCCCAGCAAAGAAACTGTACTTACCCCCCGGTTTTACACTACAGATTTTGAAACTGCTGCCAACCTGGATTTATCTGCCCAGGAAACAGAGTTACAGGCAATGCTGACAGAAATGCGGACAGACTACAACCGTCATCATTTTGTGCGTGATGAAGCGTTTGAGCAGTCTTGGGAACACATTGAGGGTGAAGCAAGACAGGCATTTATCGAGTATTTGGAACGCTCTTGTATTTCTGAGTTTTCCGGCTTCTTGCTATTCAAAGAATTATCCCGCAAGCTGAAAAATCGCAGTCCCCTGCTAGCGGAAATATTTCAACTGATGGCGCGTGATGAAGCCCGCCACGCCGGATTTCTCAACAAAGCAATGGGCGATTTTAAACTCTCCCTTGATTTAGGTACTGTTGCTAAAACCCGCACCTATACATTTTTCCCCATTGAGTGGGTACTTTACACCGTTTACCTATCAGAAAAAATCGGCTACTGGCGTTACATTATTATTTTCAGACATCTAGAAAAGCATCCAGAAAACCAGTTTTACCCGATCTTCCGCTACTTTGAAAGTTGGTGTCAGGACGAAAATCGCCACGGAGATATATTTAAAGCATTATTGCGTTCTCAACCGCAACTATGGAACACCTGGAAATCTAGGCTGTGGAGTCGCTTTTTCTTGCTATCGGTATTTGCTACCCACACCCTGACAGTTCATGAACGTTCCGGGTTCTATAAATCACTGGGACTTGATGCCACAGAATTTGATTTCCAAGTTGTCCGCAACACCAATGAAACTGCGGGACGGGCTTTTCCGGTGATGTTGAATAGACATCTCCAAATTTTTCCCACGTCTGCAACGCTGTGCAGGTTATAACTTGAAAATTGCAGAGATTGAGGACAGTTCTAGTCCGAAACTGGTGAAGCTAATTCGCAAACTACCTTTGATTGCAGCAATTATTTGGAATCTGCTGCTACTTTACCTGATCAAACCCATTGATACTGAGTCTTTACGGGGAAGTGTGCGTTAGCTAACAAGCCTTCGGGAGTTCCAAAAAATAAATTATTGCCAATTATTTCTAGTAGGGTCCCAAGATATTGCGTCCCTACTATGTTCGCTTATGGATTCATACCCTTGGTAGTTTCATTTATCCTGCAACTATGAAATTCCATATATTTCTTCACATTTTCCTCACATTTTTAGTTTAAAATTTTTATCAGTAAAGCTTGATCTAAAATTCCTATGGAATGTCACAAATGTAGATCCCACAGTCAATCGTGTAAACAACAATCATACAAGTTGCCATTCTTTCGCAAAAGTCAGCAATTTTTAACAAAGGAAGTTTCCTCAAATCCCCCAATTGCTTTAGTAGGAATGCCCAATGTTGGTAAGAGTGTATTGTTTAATGCTTTGACCGGAATTTATGTCACAGTTTCCAATTACCCAGGTACGACTGTAGAAGTGAGTCGGGGAGTGGCGCAGATTGGTACACAAACCATGATGGTAATTGACACACCAGGAATGTATTCACTGCTGCCGATTAGCGAAGAAGAAAAAGTTGCCAGAGATTTATTGTTAACAGAACCGGTCACAGCCGTGATTCATGTAATAGATGCCAAGAACTTGGGACGAATGCTACCTCTCACCTTTCAACTGATCGAGGCTGGACTACCTGTTTTACTGGCCGTCAACATCATGGATGAAGCGCGTCGTTGGGGAATAAATGTACAACCAGATGCATTGGAGATGGAGTTAGGGATTCCAGTAGTCTGTATGGCGGCAGCTTTAAATCAAGGTTTAGACGAATTACGACACAGAATTACTCCATTCTTACCGAAGCAGCCAGTCATGATCCCAGTGTAATTATTTTAGACTATGAGGTAAGGGCATGATTAGCCAAGTTACTTATCCAGAACCAATTGAAACTGCGATCGCCCAGCTAGAATCTTGGGGACAAACATTAGGCGATCGCTATTTATTTAAAAACTACTCACTCTCACCCCGCAGTCTGGCTCTATTACTTTTACAGAAAGACCCGACCTTATGGCAGACTTTGGAACAGGATCGAGAACAGTGTAGTTATCTAGAGATATTGATTACTGTTACCCAGAACCAACTAAAACAGCCGATTGGGTTAGCGATCGCTAATACTCGTCAAAGTCAGGCTACTGCTATAGAAAGAGCAGTTGTCCATGAAACCAAACAAACTCAATCTTCACTTGCAGAAACACTCCACCAACTTACAGTCAACCCGATTACCGGATTTCCTATTCTGGTAGTCATCCTTTACTACGGAGTTTACAAATTTGTCGGTGAATTTGGCGCTGGGGAACTCGTTGATCGCATCGAAACGTTTTTTGAGGGACAAATCAACCCAGTCGTAAATTACCTCACTGCTCAAGTCATTCCCTGGAAACCGATACAAGACCTGATTGCCAATGACTACGGCATTATCACCTTGGGTATTCGTTATGCTACAGCCATTGTTTTACCCGTAGTTGCTACCTACTTCTTGATGTTCTCATTTTTGGAAGATAGCGGCTATCTCCCCCGTCTATCTTTAATGCTCGATCGCTTATTCAAATCCGTTGGCTTATCAGGTAGAGCAGTGATTCCGATGGTATTGGGTTTAGGATGCGACACGATGGCAACAATTGTGACTCGCACCCTAGAAACTAAACGCGAACGGTTAATTGCCACATTTTTACTATCCCTAGTCATTCCCTGTGCAGCGCAGTGGGGTGTAATTGTGGGACTATTGGCACAAAAACCTGCCGCCTTGCTTTTTTGGGGAGGCTTTATCACCGCCATCTTCTTAGTCGTTGGCTATCTCACAGCCAAATTTCTACCTGGTACTTCCGGCAGTTTTTATATGGAGGTTCCCCCTTTACGTCTGCCCAAATTGCGGAACATACTCACCAAAACCTGGGTGCGGATGAAGTGGTATTTTGTGGAAATCTTGCCTTTGTTTATATGGGCATCGGTTTTGATTTGGGTAGGACGTTTAACCGGATTATTTGACTTAATTATTCGAGCAATTGAACCTCTAACCTGGGCTTTGGGAATGCCGAAACAAGCAGCACCAATATTTCTCTATGGCTTCTTCCGACGAGATTATGGTGCAGCCGGACTGTTTGATTTACAGCAGCAGGGAAGCCTGACTGGTAATCAGTTGGTGGTGGCTGCCATTGTATTGACTCTGTTCTTACCCTGCATCGCCCAATTACAAATCTTAATTAAGGAACAGGGAAGTAAAACCACCTTGGCAATAGTCATGTTTGTTTTTCCCTTCGCCTTCCTCATGGGATATATCGTCAACCTGGGTTTAATTTTATTCGGAGTGAACTTTTAGTATGAACGCTTTATCAACAGTCAAAATCGGTCAACCGCAAACAGTAGTAAGTTTAGAAACTCAAGATCATGCAGTGTTACAAAAGCTCATGGCATTCGGCATTTTACCTGGAAGTAATTTGGTGCTGGAACAACGCTTTCCTTCCTATATCATCACAGTTGGGAGAACCCGTGCTGCCTTAGATCAGGAAACAGCGCAAAGTATTTTTGTGGAATCGCGCTGAGTAATTTGTAATTGATTCCCATGCCTGGAAAACTCTACAACCAAGCATGAATATTAGTCTTTTCTCTTCTGTAGGTTCCATTTTCAAGACATTATTCCGAATTATCTTGATTACAAATTAAAAAGGAGTCAGAAAGATGCTCTCAGCAGCCATGATTGAACGATTGAACGAGCAAATCAACCTGGAAATGTATTCTTCTCATCTTTATCTACAAATGAGTTCTTGGTGTGCCTACAAAGCTTTGGAAGGATGTGCTACCTTTTTGAGTCAACACGCAGATGAAGAGATGATGCACATGCGTCGCTTGCTCAATTATTTACATGAAACAGGTTCACTGGCTGTAATCACTGGAATGCAGGCTCCACCTAGTGGTTTTTCTTCTCTGAAGGAACTATTTGAACAAATCTACGAACATGAACAGTGTATCACTCGCAAGATTAATGATTTGGTACATTTAGCAAATACGGAACCGGACTATGCCACCCTTCAGTTTCTTCAGTGGTACGTTGCTGAACAACACCAAGAAGAGTTTCTGTTCAAAGGGATTCTTGATAAAATTAATTTAATTGGGACAGAAGGACAGGGTATCTTTTTCATTGATCGAGAAATTTCTACTTTAACAGCCACGAAGGGAGGTTCGAAAAATCAAACAATCACAGAATAAAGCATCTCGTAACGAGGGATAGTAGCTTGCTAGAGAGACTTAACGGCAAAAATCAGGTGTATTAAAACATCTGGTGAAATTAAATATACGTTATCTAGAATCTTGGTAGAGATGTAGCAGTACTACGTCTCTACATTCATTATTTGTCAATGCGTAAATCCTAAAAATTTGCCTACAATATTTTATTTATACTTGTCAAGCAACTCAATTATGAACTGTACCATCGGGCATGATCGCTCCCTGGAAATCAACGTTAGTGAGAATAGCTCCCGTTAAGTCTGCTCCTTGCAGATTAGCGTTTCGCAGAATCGCACCATTGAGGTCTGCATAGCTCAAGTCTGCTCTTTGCAAACTGGCTCCACTAAGATCAGTTGCCAAATTTCCCCACTGAATGCTTCGACTTAGGTCTGCCCGACATAACTTCGCGCCATCTAAGTTGGTATGATGCATACAAGCCGCTCTCAGGTCAGCGTAGCTCAAGTCTGCCCCAGTTAAAACCGCGTATCCCAAGTCCGTGCGTTGATTGGAACTGGGACGTAAGTCTGCTTGAATTAGTAGAGAACCAGAGAGTTTTGCACCATTTAAATTAGCACCACATAAACTAGTTTTGATTAAGTTGGCTTTGTCTAGATATGTCCGAACCAGCTTTGCACCAGTCAAATCAGCTTCACGAAGAATGGCGCAATACAAGTCTGCTTCACTTAGGTCTATTCCCCAGAGAATCGCTTCACTCAGGTTAGCTTCTCGCAAACATGCTTGGTTGAAATTGGCTTTACCAAGTCGTGTCTGACGTAAATCGGCATTGCTAAAATCTGCACCACTGAGGTCTGCATTTGTTAATTCTGCTTCTTGCAGATTCAGTCTTGTGAAGCTTCTTTCTCCAGCAGCATAAGCTTTGAGAATTTCATTTATATCCATATTAAAAATTTTAAGTTCAGGAGAGGGTTTTCATGCATCGCTGTGTAATTCTTCATACGGAGTTTTGGGATGCTGTTATTTTTTGGCGATGGCTACGCCCACCGTTCGTATAGCATCTTGTAGAGAAGGTATGGCAAAAGTTTTCGGTCTACTGAATGTGACTAGTCGGGCGTTGCTATGATTATCTACCTGGGGCGAGCGCGGTTGCTGACGATTCTGTACCAAAACCAAAGCTGCAACTGCAAGCAAAAAATAACCAAAACTTTTCTGAAGTCTATTAGCTGGAACAAATTCAGCTAAGTACGCACCGAAAATTGTTCCCACACTAGCAGCCACAATGAAAGAGAACATCAAGTTCCAATTTAAAGAAACATGACCCAAGTAGCCTAAAAAACCTGCAACTGAATTAAATACAATAATTAATAAGGATGTGCCGATCGCTTTTTTCATGGGTACATTTCCCAAGAGTACCAAAGCTGGAACGATCGCAAACCCACCACCAACACCAACTAACCCAGTCAGCACTCCCACACCCAAGCCTTCACTAATTAACCACAACCAGCAATATTTACAGACAGGTGGGGGATAGAATGCCAGTTTATCATCTGCTGTCACAGGTTTAGAACTACGCCGAATCATAAACACCGCAGCTACCAACATCATGACTGCAAACAGCATCATTTGAAAGGCTTCGGTAACTACTGGGAGAGTAGCAATTTTTGCCCCCACAAATGCCCCCAGCGTAGTTGCCGAACCAAAAATAAATGCAGTCTTGAAATCAACATTTTTGGCTCGCCAGTGGGGAATTACCCCCAATAAGCTAACAGTACCGACAATTACCAAAGTCATGGCGATCGCAGATTTTGGGGGTATACCCATGACGTAAACTAGAATGGGCAACGCCAACACCGAACCCCCACCACCAATCAAACCCAAGCTCACCCCAATACAAGTAGCAAGTAAATGCCCAATTATCCACAGCGTCATACACTGCTCCGTTGATTATAGGGTAGCTTTGCTAGTAATATAGCTAACATACAGCTATCTGTAATTCCCGCAAACATTAATCCGGTTCCCATAAAACCACTGAGAATCAGGAACCAAGGAGAAACAAATGCTCCCAGTAACGTGCCTGTTAATACCAAGGAACCAGCGATAATTTGTACTTGTCGCATTAAACTAATGGGGGCATTTTTGTTAATTGTGGTAGCATAACCCGCTTGTTTCCAAGCGCTTATACCTCCTTCCAGATGGGTAACAGTGGTAAAACCCTCATCAAATAGCTTTTGAGCAGCCATTGTTGAACGATTCCCGGAACGACAGTAGAAAATCACTTTTGTGTCCTGATCTTGGGGAACTTTGCGCGGATCAAATTTAGATAGGGAAATCAGAGTTGCTCCGGGAATATGCTCTCCTGCATACTCAGCTGGTTCACGAACATCTATAAGTGTGATAGCTTCTTGCTGAAGCAACTGTTTGAGTGTCTGAGTATCTACAGTTTGTAATTTATTTACACGGGAAGTAGTCATTGCTTTTTATACTTAGGAATGTAGATTTTTAAACGCAAAGTTTTTGTGTGATTTTGTTACGCAGCAACGCTACCGCAGCGCTGGTTAGCGGGTACTGCTTCCATAATCTTTTTCGGATTGGGTAGATTCAGGTTTGCCATCAATTGGATAAATTCGCTGCGGTTACGTCCCACAAACCGGGGATTCCATTGTTTTTCTTCCCCAATGGTGGAAACTGTGTTACCTCGATAATCATGACCGGGATAAACTAAGGTTTCGTTAGGTAATGTAAACAAACGTTGCATTATGGCGTCATACATCATCCCTGCATTCCCACTTTGAAAGTCAGTCCGTCCACAACCACGAATTAACAAGGCATCTCCGGTGAGTAAATGAGTACCATTAACTAAATAGGCATTATGGCTATCAGTATGACCCAGAGTTGCGATCGCCTTTACTTTCACGCTCCCTAACTCTAGTACTTCTCCATCTTTGATAAATCTATCTGCACATATAGCTTGGGCATTTTCCGGTACAATTCCCAAACAACCTGTAGCCTCCCGCAATTTAGCTGTTCCAGTAATATGATCGGCGTGGATATGGGTTTCTAAGCAGTATTTGAGAGTTAGCCCTAATTCTTGCAGTAATTGGCAATCACGCTCTACCTGTTCTAATACCGGATCGACCAAGATCGCCGTTTTAGTCTCTAAATCAGCAATTAAATAAGTATATGTACTTGTTTGTGGGTCAAATAGCTGTCGAAATAACATGATGCTTAACTCCTGATGAAGTTTATCTAATTTAACTATAATATAACTATATAGTAATATTTTTTAATTGTCCAATCTCTGTACTTAAACCAAACCCTTGATAAAATTCCGCACAATCAGCCTGTGATAATGTACTGTACATCTGGTTATCGTTCAGCAATGGCAGTTATGTCTCTACGCCTTTTGGGTTATGAAAATGTCCGAGGTTTCCCTCCAAGCATCAATGGTTGGAAAGCAGCAGGCCAACCGTTAAATACGAATGGCACTAAGAAAAGAGAAAATCGTTGAGGCAGCAGGGGTGCAGAGGAGCGGAGGAGCAGGGGAGAAAGAAGAAGTTTTAGGCATACGAACGGGTATTTAGAAATTCCCCTCTGCACCCCTGCACCTCTGCAATCCTTACGCTGCATACCCTTCAGCTAAACTTAGTGCCATTCCGTTAAATACGAATGCCACATAGAAATTTTCAATTTCCAATTTTGTTGCTACCTACACAACGTTGAAAAGCAGGGAGATGGTGATTTTGAGAGACATGGCGAAGTTGGGTGAAAGCATCTCGTAAATCAGGTTCTTGCACAAATTCTAAAAAGCGGTCATACATCTGGACATTGGCTATTTCTGATTCCACTCCTACTTGACAAGCAGCTTTGAGAGTATCGGGGACTGGAATATTTCCCATAAAATTATCAGGAGGAATCGGCAATCCGTATCGGCTAAATAGATGATTCCACAAAGAAACGTGTCTATCCTCGGCATGAACAATATTGCTAAAAGGACGCACTTCACCAAATTTGTTGATTACTGCTGTGTAAAAAGCACGAGCATAATATTCATCGTTGATGGCATCAATCATTGCCTGTTGGGTTTTGGCATTCAACTCGGTATTAGGATTAGAAGCAGAAGTTGGGCTAGTGGTAGTATTGGCGATCGCTACACCACACATACGACTTTTATCTTCATGATTCACTCTAGT
Source organism: Nostoc sp. CCY0012 (assembly GCF_963920855.1). Lineage (NCBI taxonomy): Bacteria > Bacillati > Cyanobacteriota > Cyanophyceae > Nostocales > Nostocaceae > Nostoc > Nostoc sp. CCY0012. Next base: position 14,837 of record NZ_CAWUDM010000119.1, read on the forward strand.
TATTTGATGATGTCGGCGGCGGTTTCTGTGACAATTCATAATTTCTTCCTCATTCTTAATCTCTATTAACTCTCTTGGCTGATGTCTCTATTACTGTGTACAGCCAGAGGTGCAACTAAAGACAATCCCAATAATTTCAACGCCAGTTTTTCAAACCAAGGTACAGCAGTCCCAAGGCGCATTTTAGCTAGAAAATACCTTTCAAATGCGGCTTTAGCCCAACTTACCCAAGCACCACTCAACGCTACAGCCCGCCGCCGTTGGCTTGTGGCTACATCAGGTAATACGGGGTTAGCGAGAAATAAAATTCCTGTGTTACCAAAGTCAGCAAAGCAAATGGCATCAAGTGTTGGAGTTACAGGCGGGGCAGAAAATACTCCCAATTCAATAGCGATATTATGGGCTACTGCCATGCCCATTGCCTCTGTCATTTGGCCAGTTTTGGGTACTCCCAAGGGAATAGTTGTTACCTCTGGCGGTTTAATGTCTACTACAACTCCCACCGCATAGATTGAGGCATATTCAGGATGTCTGTATGTAGGCAATACTGGAATAAAACCATCCTGATTACTTAATCCTGGTACTTGCCGGACAAAGCGCGGCCCCCGGAAGGGTGGTAGTAGCATTGAGTAAGAAAATGGCAATACTCTGCCATTCCCCAAATGAATCTGATTTGGCTCAATTGCTGTAACTGCTGCGTTTTCAATAACCTCTACCCCTCGTTCTGCCATGAATTTTTTCACTAACTCGGCAGCATTAGCCATCCCACCAATGCCCAAATGTCCCGCATAAGGTTCTGGAGTCACAAAAGTAATCGATACCTGCTCCCGTAATCCCTGTTTTCTGAGAACGTAGTCTGCTAATAGCGTAAACTCGTAGGCAGGGCCTAAACAACTCGTTTTTGGTAATGCCCCTACTACTAATGGCCCCGGTGCTAGGAGAAAGTTTTGCCAAGCCTGAAATGCCTTGATTGCATGATGCGAGTTACAGACTGATTGAGTATATTTATCTGGGCCTAAACCAGCTACTGCATCTAATGCCAGTTCTGCACCTGTGGCGATAATTAAGTAATCGTAAGTAATACTTTGCTCTCCAAACCATATTTTTTGGTCTTGAGGATTCAAGTAATCTACTCGCCCTAGTAGTCTGTCAAATACAAGATGACGGATAATGGGAGATATATTTTCCAGCA
>NZ_CAWUDM010000120.1:0-15972 GCF_963920855.1 Nostoc sp. CCY0012
CTGCCCCCCTGCCCCCCTGCCCCCTGCTTTTTCACCTTTCGCCTTTTCTATGGCTGTAATTCGTTTAATTTTATTAGTAGCCGTACTAGGATTCCTAACACTATTGTTAGTGCAAAATTGGTCGCCTGTCTTATCGTTAGTGTTTTTGGGTATACGAACTCAACCCTTACCACTGGCAATATGGGTGTTGTTTAGTACTTTAGCTGGCGCTTTGACATCCTTGCTGATCTCAGCTTTGTGGAAATTATCAAATTATTTTGACAGACAACAACGCCAAACCCCCTTTAAATCAACAGCTAAGGCACCTCGAAGAACAGCAATTCCTAGAGAAGAACCTACGCCTCCGCCTTATAGAACTTCATCCACCGCTAATAAAACAGAGCCTGTTACCACTAATGCCTTTGATGATTGGGAAACAAATGACGGTGACAACGATGATTGGGACTTCGATGAAAAGCAAAGAGAAACACCTACTCCCAGTTCTCAAACTCCACCAGTTAGAGAACCCCAAACTTACGAACGCCAACAAGAACCAATTAGCAGTTCTCAGTCTGGTTCAGTTTACTCCTACAATTATCGCGAGCCAAAAAATACTGCTGTAGGAAAAACAGAATCCGTTTACGATGCTGATTACCGGGTAATCATCCCTCCCTATCAACCACCAACTACTAATCAAGTTGATGATGATGACGACGACTGGGAGTTTTTTGAAGACGATGATGTTGAGGATGACGACAATAACACCCGTAAGTGATAGCTATGGAAAAAATGACGGCGACAGATTAATGGATATACCCCAGATGCACAAAGGGATTCCCAATCCAAAATCGACAATAATATGAACTTTGACCTTTCAAATCAAATACTAAATACTACACTTTTCCCGAGACTCCTGCTTGACCCTACCGTTCATGGCAGCATCTTGCAAAGCCATAAAAGCATTAAAATCTTCCAAATCATACCGAGTAGTTAACAAATGCCGTAGTTGATTTTCTGCTTCAACAGTCAAATAGCCAGTTACTAAAGCCTGTTGTACTACGTCACGGATTCGAGTCATGGTTGATGCCTCTTACATACCATATTGATTCATTTGGTCTTACTCCGGTGGGATATGCAGTAGTTTTTGTGCTTCAGCCTTCAAGTTAATTAATCTTGTTTGGTAAATTTGAAAATTTCAGTCGCATTTTACACATTTATCCGCCAAGATTTTAGATTGAAGCTTGTCATCACTACATTTTAGAAATTTACTACTGTGCTGTTAAAACACAGCTTTATGTAAAACTAAAATTAACCTAACCCAGAGAAAACACTGTTATTTTGTAATGACATAATTTCTTCACTTAAAGTTTCAAAGAAGCTATATAAATTTTTCATCAAGTGCAGGAAGACATAAATAGCAATTGTCAAGCCACCTAAAGAAAGATATTAAATTTATAGTCGGCAAATCTTCAGGAAATTGAGGATTTTTGTTAAATCCAATACAACAGAAAACTGTAATTACTGCATCTGCTGAAAATCAAAAAAATATTTATTCAGTTTAAGAATAATGAATGGTGAAAAATAACATACGTATATACGTATATTTGAGAACTATAAAGGCGTTAGGATAAGAATCTAGACAATTAATCATGGAGTAAAGAGACGGTGAGCAGCTTATTGCAAGGAGTCAACCTGTACTTAGTTGGCATGATGGGCGCTGGTAAAACTACCGTAGGGAAATTATTGGCGCAGCATCTAGGTTATGGGTTTGTAGATACTGATGATGTGATTGCCCAAGCAGCAGGAAGATCCATCACTCAACTCTTTGCCGAAGAAGGAGAAGCCGCCTTTCGCCAATTGGAAAGTGATGTGTTAGCTCAAGTGTGTGCTTATACCAAGTTGACCATAGCCACTGGTGGGGGCATAGTGTTGCAGCAAAAAAACTGGAGTTATCTACATCATGGTTTAGTCGTGTGGCTAGATGTACCAGTTGAGTTACTTTACAACCGCTTGGCTGAAGATACCACAAGACCACTATTGCAAGACGCTGACCCCAAAGCTAAACTGCGATCGCTCCTCGAACAACGCACACCACTTTATTCTCAAGCTGATGTCAAAATCACTGTGACTGAGGGAGAAACGCCTGAACGAATTGCCCAAAGAGTCATAGAGACAATTCCCAGTGTGCTGAAATCTCAAGTTGCTCATTAAGTTAAAACCAGCTTTTGTAGTTTGCGATCGCACAGGAAGTTTTATGCAAAAATTTAGCTCTAATTTGAAGTTAAAAAACCTTTATGAAAGTGATTGACAAACTTATGCTTTACACATAAAAGATTGTTACGTGTGACAAATTCTTTTACACTGACTGGATATGTTTTAACTTTTAACAGCCCTTCGTGATGGTTAACGATTCTGAATACATCAGGCAAGCTGAAGCCACTCGTGTACGTGTACTCAGCGAAGCACTACCTTACATTCAACAATTCGCCGGACGCACTGTTGTTGTGAAATATGGCGGTGCGGCAATGAAAGATAGCACCCTTAAAGATAAGGTTATCCGCGATATCGTATTTTTATCTTGCGTTGGCTTGCGTCCCATTGTTGTACATGGCGGCGGCCCAGAAATTAATAGTTGGTTAAATAAACTGGGCATCGAAGCACAATTTAAAAATGGTCTGCGTGTCACCGATGCCCCGACAATGGATGTGGTGGAAATGGTGTTAGTCGGTCGAGTCAATAAAGAAATTGTTTCCCTAATTAGCCGCGCTGGGGGCTTGGCGGTAGGACTGTGTGGTAAAGATGGCGACCTAATTACAGCCCGTCCTCAAGATCAAGAAGGCATTGGTTTTGTCGGGGAAGTTAGTAATATCAACATCAAAATTTTAGAAACACTGTCTAGCAACGGCTATATTCCTGTAGTTTCCAGTGTCGCCACAGACGAAAAGGGTCAAGCCTACAATATTAACGCCGACACCGTAGCGGGGGAAATCGCCGCCGCCTTGGGTGCAGAAAAGTTAATTTTATTGACAGATACACCCGGCATTTTAAAAGATTACACAGACCCTTCGAGCTTGATTCCTAAAGTAGATATTCGAGAAGCCCGCGAATTGATTGCCAATGGTGTAGTTAGCGGAGGTATGATCCCCAAAGTAAATTGTTGTGTGCGATCGCTTGCTCAAGGTGTCAGTGCAGCACACATAATCGATGGTCGCATTCCTCACGCCCTACTACTAGAAATCTTTACTGATGGTGGTATCGGTAGTATGATTCTCGGTTCCCAGTTCACACCAAAACGCGATTAGTCCAGAGAGTTTGAGGCTAACTTTTCAGGGTATTTGGAAAACCTCTCTCTAAATCTCTCTCCTACGAGGAGGAGCCACTGCGTTGCGCGGGTTCCCCGCGTTGTAGCAAGTGGCGTTAGAGACTTTGACTTTTTGATTTAGATGACGTGATTGGATTATCTCCTTATCCCCTTGTCCCCTTGTCCCTAACTACCACCCCCGCCGATAACGCGAATCTTGGATAATCACCCGCGATCGCCCTCTAAATGGTGTGTGTTGTCGGGAGTTATTGATAATTACAGGATTAACTAAAGTTGAGTCACGAATTACGGGATTAATCAAAATGGGATTCGTTCGCCGATAATTATGTCTCCAATTTTGCCTGACTGTAGAACGACTTGGCATTAATCCTGTGGATGGATTTACAGGCATGGGGGTAGAAATGGGACTACCATAAATGAAAGAACCCACAGCAGGTTGTTGACTTGATCTCCCACCGTAATTAATAATTATTTGTTGGGCTGATGCTGGGGCAATTGTAGCGCTGATAGCAGAGAAAATTATTCCTATTCCCAGCCAATTCAGTGGTGAATGTTTAATTTTTAGCATCTTTTATTACCTGCATTTAATAACCTGAATTTTTATGAAGAAAATAGCCGCAACTACTTAGTTAAAATTTTAAAAGTTTATTGAGTTGAATTTTGTCAGCTTTCAAAAAGATTTCCCAAAGATTGCTGACAATCACAAAATTAATGCAGTGCTGATTGGTGTACAGAAAGTGAGTACAGAAAGTTTAGAAATTGCTAAAAGTCGTTATCAGGCTGGAAAACTTGCCTTTGAAAATGGGCAATATCGAGAAGCTGTAGAAAACCTAGAAAAAGCCAGCGCCCTATTATTTCGTAATTCTCGTCTTGGGGGTGAGGTAGAAATTTGGTTAGTTACAGCTTATGAAGCAGCCGGACGCACTGATGAGGCGATCGCCCTTTGCCAAGCCCTCCAACGTCATCCTTTTCCAGAAACTAGCAAACAGGCAAAGCAGTTACTCTACATTTTAAAGGCGCCAAAACTCCAACGCCCCAGCGAGTGGATGACCGAAATCCCCGATTTAGGGGCAATATCAGATAACGATACCAAAATTCGGGCAGCAGCCAAACCTGGAAAATCCTCTCGTCCAGCCCCTACTGAGCCAGAAATTGTTGACATCAGCCAAGTGAATACGAAAGATAATCGCTTTATTTGGGTGGCACTAATTGTTATTGTGTTAACACTCTCTTACTTGGCTTGGATGAGTTTTTATTAATAAGAAACTAAAAACAGAGGGGGTTCAAATGGATGTGGACTTTTCAAACCAGATTCTAGTCAAGATTAATTAAAAATATTTGACTTTTTGGGAGATATATAGTGATGAATTCTTTTGTTTTCAGAAAGATGTTCATGTGGTTCTTAAGAGCATTTAGTTTTGTGTTGCTAAAAATGGCTTTATTCATTAAGCTAATTGGACAGAATCTCATGAATCGCATTTTTCCTCTCAAAAATCCTATTCTGTGGCTGGTAGTATTAACTTCTTTGCTGCTAACTGGTTGTGTTCATTATGATGCCGGAGTAAATTTTAAGAACTCCAATAGTGGCGAACTAGTACAGCATATTAAGTTGGGAGAAAGACTAACCAGTTTCAGTGGTGCTTATGTTTATGAATGGTTAAACAGCATAGAACGTCGCGCCCGTCAATTAGAAGGGAACGCCAAAAGGGTTTCTAAAGAAGAAGTTATTGTGACAATTCCCTTCAGTAATGGACAGGAATTACAAGAGAAATTCAACGAATTTTTCAATTCCTCTGCCAATGAAAAAGCTGAAGATAGTCAGAGTGAATCTGAATCGGAATTACCGAAAATTGAATCTAACTTACTTTTATTTCAGAATAACTTTGTGCTGTTAGTGAGAAATCGCTTAATTTATGATTTAGACTTGCGATCGCTCTCCTTAATTGCCAGCAAAGGTAACGTCCTAGCCGATACAGGCGCAATTCTCGATTTGCAATTTGCCTTAAAAACCCCTTGGGGAGCCAGAAATATCCAAAAAACTGAAACTGCTATCGAGCCACAAAAGCAAGGTAAACAACTAGTATGGCAACTCAAGCCTGGCGAACTCAACCATATAGAAGTACTTTTCTGGCTACCCAGTCCCTTAGGTATTGGTAGTTTGTTAATTATCCTATTTGTTTGGGGCGGAATTTACCTGAGATACAATTTTATGCCAGATCCCAGGGTTCAGTTCTCACCCAAGGTAACAGCCACAGAGTAGGAGAGGCTAGAGGCTAGAACCTAGGAATCTTTTCTACTCCCCACTCCCCACTCCCCACTCCCCACTTTTAAGGTGACAATCGCTCAATTTTCCAATTGCTGTGATCTAAGTGAGTATACAGCAGGCGATCGTGCAGACGACTGGGGCGACCTTGCCAAAACTCAATTTCTCTAGGGATCACTCGGTAGCCTCCCCAATGAGGTGGCCGAGGAACTTCCTGATTTTCGTATTTTTGCTGAAATTCTTGCAATTGTTGCTCTAAAACTTCCCTACCAGGAATTACTTCACTTTGATTAGAAGCCCATGCACCCAAGCGACTATTGGGCGGACGCATCTCAAAATAGCTATCAGATTGTTCTGAGGAAATTTTCTCTACTGTACCCACAATTCTGACTTGGCGTTCCAGTTCTGCCCACCAAAAAACTAAAGCCGCTTGGGGATTCGCTGCTAGTTCTTGTCCTTTGTGACTGTTGTAATTAGTGAACAAAACAAAGCCCTGTTCATCAAAGTCTTTCAGTAGCACCATTCTTGCTGAAGGCTGACCATCTGGTGTCGCAGTAGCAAGTGTCATTGCATTAGGTTCAGGAAGTTGAGCAGCTAATGCCTGTTCAAACCATTTTTTAAATTGAATAAAAGGATTGGGATCACTCTCAGTTTCGCTTAAACCTTCCAATGTGTAATCTTTGCGAAGGTCAGCTACGGTCTTTTCCATTATTATTTACAGGCTTGGTTAGAAGATTGAATAAATTTCTATCCTCAATCATTAGTAGTAGTTACTGGTTGTTGAGGGGCTGGATTTTTCTTGGCAGATTGCATAGCGCCACCAGTTAAACTGCGGAAATACAATCCTCCCACAGTTGATAAGAATATGACATAAGCGATCGCTTGTACGAGATACAGATGTTCTCTGTAGCCAAACAAAGATTTGAGAATAATACCGGGGAATTGTCCATCTGGCAAGATTTGGTCAGTATTCCAAACCATTGGCCCCAAAATGCAGGAGTGGATTGTATTGAAGTGATCGTAATAAAAACAGAGGTTTTCTGAAGTGTTACTGCTGAGGGCGAGGTTAGCCATACCTTCGTCAAAATGCTTCAAGGCGGAAACTACTAAACCAGCAACAATTAATACTAGAAAAACGCCCATCACCTGGAAAAATTGACGGATGTTGATTTTGACACCCCATTTAAATAGCAATACTCCGATGAGAGTCGCCCCAGCTAAACCACCAATTGCACCTAACGCTGGTACTAATCCTTGTTGAAAATTAGCAGCGATAAATAAAACAGTTTCAAAACCTTCGCGTACCACAGCGACTAATATTAAGCCAAAAATGCCCCAGCCAGCATTTGAGTTTTGTGTTAGAGCTTCTGTCACCGATCCTTCAACTTGCGCTTTCATAAATCTGGCTTGTTTGGTCATCCAGATCAGCATCCAACTGAGCATGGCGATCGCCAGGACACTAAATACACCTTCTAGCATTGGTTCAACGACTGAGGTGTATTGAGGATTTACTGCCCCTAATGCTTGAATTAGCCAAGTGAACAACACACCTATCAAAGCACTAATAACAATGCCAACGCCGACACCAGCATATACCCAAGAATTAAGTCGGGATTGGTTGGCTTTTTTCAGCAAAGCTAGCACAATGCCCACAACGAGCGCGGCTTCTACTCCTTCTCGGAGTGTAATCACAAAAGTAGGTAGAGCAGTAGTTAGATTCATGATGGGGGATGAGGTAGATGAGGAGAATCGGGAGGATGAGAGGGATGAAATTTGAGATTGCAATCAAAAATTGTTTCCCCACTCCCTACTCCCCACTCCCTACTCCCCTAATTATTAGCTAAAATCGCGGAGCATTTTTTTCAGTTCGAGATTATGCATCTCTTCTTGTCCAATCATGCCACGGGCAAATTCTTCTAAATAAATGCTGGCATTGGTTACGGTTTCCAGGAGATTTTTGTACAGTTCTAGCGCTTTCTTTTCATGAGATAAGCTTTCTGCCAAAATATCTTTGACTTTATGCTGGTAAGTTTCTTCCATTGGTGCAATTTTTAGGGAGGGATGCCCATCTAAGCCTGTGAGAATTTCTCCCACTTGTTGGGCATGTAGTAAAGACTCACTCGCCTGTGCTTTGAAGAAATCTACAATGGGAATGCGATTCGGGCCAGTTACCATCAAGGAATAATGAGTGTAACGCACTACTCCTGCTAGTTCAAATTCCATGATGGCGTTTAGCAGGTCGATGGTTTTTTTGTTGTCAAGCTCTTGCATCAGTTGTTAGTTAAAGTTACGAATGGAGATTGAGGAGAATCTAGATATGAGAAGTCAGAATGTCTCCACGGATTAACCGGGAGATTCAGCAAGGAAAACTGAATTCTTTGTTGGCAGAAGCGCTGAGTTAGGAGATATACTCCCGGCAGGTGTTCAAAGCCCAACCTACACTCTTAACTCTTTTATTTTAAACGCCTCTGTTGTTTACGAGCTATTAAGTCAATGCGATCGCTCCATTAGGGCATGACATTATTAGCATTAGCACAAATAGTCCAGTTGCTAAAATATCTCAATTACTCCGATGTCTTTAGAGTATGGGATGCCATATTTATTGTCAATAATTATCAATTATCGGCAAAGTCAGATGGAGCAGACAATTCCCACCAAAGAAAGTTTTATAATTCACTTTTACACTATTCAGCTTTTGGTATGGGGAATTTTTAATTTTGAACTGTTCATTAGGGTATACATTGAAATCTGCTATGAAAAGCATCAATGGAGTAGAGAGATTGTTAAAAACCATTATCACATCAAAGCCTATATCACTAATACTGATAGGAGTTTTCAGCTTTTATCTAGTTGTCGGAGCCTCTGCACCAGCCTATGGGATGCACATTATGGAAGGCTACTTACCTGCTAGTTGGGCAATTTTTTGGTGGGTGGTAACATTACCATTTTTGATTTTAGGATGGCGATCGCTCACTCGCATCACCCAAGCCAACCCCGAACTAAAATTACTTTTAGCTTTAGCCGGAGCCTTTACTTTTGTTTTGTCAGCGCTAAAAATACCTTCAGTCACAGGTAGTTCTTCTCATCCTACCGGTACAGGTTTGGGAGCCGTGCTGTTTGGCCCTTTAGCCATGTCGGTGCTGGGTACTCTGGTTTTGCTATTTCAAGCGCTATTACTAGCACACGGCGGTTTGACTACACTGGGAGCCAATGCTTTTTCCATGGCGATCGCTGGCCCATTCGCCGCTTACTGGATATATCATCTGACAGTGCAGCTTAGTGGTAAGCAAAGAATCGCCATTTTTTTAGCAGCTGCTTTAGCCAATTTACTCACTTACATTATTACTTCGGTACAGCTGGCTCTGGCTTTTCCTGCACCAGTGGGTGGATTTATCGCTTCATTCGCCAAGTTTGCCGGAATTTTTGCCATTACTCAAGTTCCTTTGGCCATTAGTGAAGGATTGCTGACTGTGTTGGTGTGGAACTGGTTACAATCCTATACGCCTCAAGAACTCCAACTATTAAAATTAATTAAAGGGGTTAATCAATAGCACTCAATAAGCTAACAATTACTCACTTTTCCTCACTTTCCTTGACAATCCGCGAATAAGCTCACGCATTACATCAGTTTTAGTTCTTGACACCTGTTCACAGTATGCCTCTAGTAAATCTATTTCTTCCTGCGGAATCCTTATTGTTAGTCTTCTTTCGTCTTTCATTGTCTGCTAATATGCTGTACAAGAAGTAGATGATATTAGGATTTAAGACAGAACTCAACTTAAGCAATAAACATCGCACTGAACTATTGAAACACTGTGGTGTAGCTCGTCACGCATGGAACTGGGGACTAGCTTTAACCAAGCAAATACTCGACCACAATCAAGCCAATCCAGAGGAGAAAATTAAATTCCCCTCTGCAATTGATTTACATAAGTGGTTGGTGGCATTAGTAAAGCCTGAGAACCCTTGGTACTTAGTAAATTATGAACGGAACCTCAAAGCAATGAATCAGTCTAAAAAGGAATTGAGTAACTGGTTATTGGTAGCGGCAGTGATCATCTTAGCAGTTGCACCGTTAATATTTATCCGAGAGGCAGAATTTGCAGGTGCAGATGACCAAGCCGAAGCAGCAATTGGAGAAGTTCAACCTGAATATGAACCTTGGTTTCAACCTGTCTTTGAACCACCCAGCGGTGAAGTAGAAAGCTTATTATTTACCACTCAAGCTGCTGTGGGTGCTGGCATCATTGGTTATGTAATTGGATTATATAAGGAACGTTCCCGGCAGCAAAGGCATAAAGGATGACGCTGCAAATAGATACTCTGGCTTATACTAATCGCTTGCGATGGTTAGCGCCAGAGCAAAAACTATTATTGGCGATCGCTTTATTAATTATCACTGCCTTAGCCCATCCCCCAGTGCAAATTTTAATTGCCATTTGGATTAGTACTTGGACAGTCATTTATGCCAGGATTCCCATTCAAGTTTATGTGAAACTAATCTATATTGCTACTATATTTTGGTTAACAAGTTTACCCGCTTTAGTAATTAATGGTATACATATTAATCACCTAAATCTTATTAAAGATGATGCCATCATGGGGTTGAATATTGGCTCTTATTACTTATATATTAGTCAACATGGTATAGAGCAAGGAACGACAATTTTCACACGAGCGATCGCTTCACTTGCTTGCTTATACTTTGTGATGTTAACTATCCCATTTACTGAACTTTTACAAACCTTGCGCCGCTATGGTTTTCCCATACTATTCACAGACATTTTATTATTGATGTACCGTTTTATTTTCGTCTTGCTAAACACAGCAAGAGAATTATGGATTGCCCAACAATCTCGTAATGGCTACCGCAATTTTACCATAGGCATAAAAAGTTTATCTTTGTTGATTGGGCAATTATTCAAACGTACCCTAGAAAACTATCGACAAATCTCTTTAAGTTTAGCATCGAGGGGTTTTAATGGAGAATTTCAAGTTTGGCATTCCCATCGCTATCATCTATCCAAACGGTATGCCATAGAAGCAATTTTTGGCTGTCTAATTCTCATAGGAATTGAATTGCATCTGACATTTATATAAAAAATTACTTCTTTATATTCTTTTTCTCTTTAGCATTGATGAAAATCTCAGAACATGCCCCAATCATTATTAGAATTTGAACAAATATATTACACCTATCCTGGTACAAAACAAACAGCATTACATAATTTAAACTTAAAAATACCAGCAAACACAAAATGTGCATTGATAGGTCAAAATGGTTGCGGTAAAACCACATTATTTTTATTAGCTAATGGTCTATATAAACCCCAAAAAGGTAATATCAAATGGCAAGGAAAGACCATCCAATATGACCGCAAATCCTTAATTAAGTTACGGCAAAAAATTGGCTTAATTTTTCAAGATCCTGAACAACAAATAGTAGCATCAACTGTTGCCGAAGATATTTCTTACGGCTTATGTAACTTGGGTTTACCAACAGCAGAAATTAAACAACGCGTTGAGCAAGCCTTAGTTGAGTTTGGATTAACTGAATTAGCCCAAAGACCTGTACATCATCTCAGTTTGGGACAAAAAAAACGAGTTTCCATTGCTGATGTTATGGTGCTGCAACCAGAATTATTATTACTAGATGAACCCACAGCATATCTAGATAAGTTACACACCCGTAACTTGATGGCTACCTTAAAAAATATTCATGCTGCTGGCACAACAATACTTATGGCTACCCATGACTTAGATTTAGTATACCGTTGGGCAGACTGGATTTTTGTCATGGATCAAGGACAATTAATTTTAGAAGGAACACCGCAGGATGTATTTGCTCAACGCGATATTCTGGAAGATTTACAACTAGAAGCACCGCTAATATACGAAATTTTATCTACTGAAGGTATAGGTAAAGATGAATTAATTGGGGAACGCTTACAGCAAAAAATAATCAATTTGTTCCCTTACTTTTAGTAGCAAGTTAGAAGAACGTCCCATAGACATAAACCTTAAGAAAGAAGTTTTATATTGCTGATTAAGCTAATATTATTAAGTTGCGTACAAGAATAGTAAAAAAGTCATGGTTTTGAAAATCACAGGAAGAAGACTTGCGAGTGCGATGGCGATCATGAGTACAGGTATAATTCTTGGATGTACAAGACCAGAGCAACCCCAGGTATCTACTCCATCTCCCGTAAGTACCGAACAACAAGCACAGGTTCCACCTGCTCAAAACACAACCGCAAGTAGTGTAGTTAATCAATTGCTGACAACTCGCCAATGTCCTGGTTGTGATCTCCAAGGAGTTGATTTAGAGAAAGCGGATTTAAGTGGTGCTAATCTGAGCAATGCTAATTTAGCTGGTGCTGACTTAGAAGAAGCTAATTTAAGCAATGCTAACCTAACTGGAGCCAACTTAAGTAATGCTGACTTAAATAAAGCTAATTTAAGTACTGCTAACCTCACTGGCGCCAACTTAACTAGCACTGACGTAGAAGCAGCCAATCTCACTGGTACAAATTTAACAAATGCAAATTTCACTAGTGCTGATTTGGAAAATGCCATATTTACTAATGCAGATGTAACTGGAGCCAACTTTACAGGAGCGGACTTAGAGGGTGTAAGGGGCTTGAATCGATAATTTAACTGATAAAATCTCCAAGAGATATTGCTCTGATAATTTGATCGCAGCCACGATTGCTTGTCCATCCTTGAGTACTGTCTGAAAGAATCTTTGTACGGGGGCTGGCAATCCTTCAATTTCTTTTTGATCATAAATTGGGGGCTTAATTATCCGCCGTCCATTTGTTAATTAAGAATTTGATAGATGGTGATGTAGGATTCCTTTAACCTTGAGCATTGCTTCAATTATCAATAGATGGTATGGGCTAACGTTTCTTGACTGACCCCACGCCCCGCCCAGATTCCCGAACTTGAGGAGAGCCAATATACTCTATTGAACCCACGCCGGATACAGTCGCATCTAACTGCTCACTAACATTAACCACAGCACTCCCCACGCCGCTATTGCGAACCGTCGCCTGCTTAGTCTGGAAATTCTCACCTTGGAAACTTCCAACCCCGGAAAGATCGAGTTCCAGGACATCGACACTTCCGGCGATTGTCATACTACCAACCCCATCAAGGGAAATCGACAACTGTTTACCTTGGATATCCGTTACCTCAACACTACCGACACCATCTATATTCAAGCTCTCTAGGCTCTTCACCTCCACAACAAACTCAATGGGCTTGATGGGATTCATATGGGTATCTTTCATGATGGTGAGATACAGAACCTTTTCAGCTACACGACTCTCTAGCAACGGCAGAATGTTGTCATCGGCGGTAATCGTGAGGGACTCTTTTCCCGTCTGCTGTATCGTGACTTTACCTACGGATTTACTAGAAATAGATGAGAATCCACTCACTTCTCTAGATTCGGTCTTCGCTATTCCAGAGCCTCTCAGCCCGCCTAAGTTAAGAGAACAGCCTGTTAATAGACTCAAAGCTGTTAAACACGCAACCAAACTGGATAGATTAGATTTCATGATTTGCCTACCTTCGCTCAAGGTGTCTTAAATGTCCATCCATCCATTGGTCAATCAGAATTCCAACTCCAAATCCGCCAATCAAGAAGAATAGTGTCCCTATCCACAGATTATTAAAAATGTATAGTGCCAAAGTAAATGATGTTATTCCATTTACCATCACCCCCGTGATGATTATTGGCCATACCCACAAAGAATTAGCTTTGACATGAGACACTTTTCCGCATTGGGAACATCGATAACCTCCTAATGGTGCAGCCCAGTATTGCCGCCAAGTTAAGGGAAAAGAATACTGGCAATAGGGACACACTAATGGCTTTTTAAAGCCTCTACTTTTGGAACGAGAAGTTCGATGGTTGGTGGGTAAACTCATGGGGTTTTCCTATCGGTCGGTGTTCATAATTCTTGATTTGCAGCACCTACTAAATGGTCTGCGGTAGGGGTTTCAGTGGGAATGCCAACCATAACCAAAGGTAGAGAAATAAAATCAGTCCAGGGATAGCGACGGCTAAAATAACGGTGACAATCCGAACGCCTTGAATGGGTAGTCGCCAATGCTGGGAGATCGCTGCACATATGCCTGCAATTGCTTTGTGGCGACGACTGCGGTAAATAGAGGAGAGACTACGCCAACGCTTGACTTTGATCACCCAAGACATCAGAAGTCCAATTACACCCAAAACAGCCGATGGTATGGTGATGATCGCCAGCCAATGGGCAAATACCATCCCTGTAACCATGTCTCCGTGCCAGGATGGGGCTGGACAAACAAAGATGATCGCTTCCGCTTCACAACCAAAGTGGTCAGACAAACGTAGCCCTCCCCAAGCTAGTAGGAGTGGAAAGGCTCCATAAAAGATACAAAAGCCAAATAAAGCTAAGTACCCACGCATGGAAGGTGATCTCAGAATGGCGATCGCAGCAACTGCTGGAGCGACCAAAAACAGCGTCAAAGCCAAAGGCAAGTAAACCATTCTTTTTAATCTATATGATCCAGTCTTTTGGATAGCGATCGCATCTTTCCATTAACGCCAGATCCCTAACACCAAGATTTTTCTCCCGGAGGATTGTGTCGTAACTCCCGAATATTGGCTTCGATGACCCGGTAGCCCACATTGCCGTTGAGTCTCTGTCTCCCTTCATTAAAAATCAGAGTGGGACTGACCGTAACTGTTCATCCTTAGACCCACCAGGGTTTCTTTCCACTTCATAACTGTAATCTCCAATATTGAATGGGCTACAAAACCCTTTTTAAAATCTTGAATGGGCTGCAAAAAACCCAGAAAACCCTTGGTGCAATTATGCAAGAAGCAACCCTCAAGGGATGGCAATTTTTTCTTATCTTCTCTTTCATTATAACCCCTAAATAGCTGGGGACTTTTAATATCAAGATTTATATGTTTTTAGTACAATTCATACAGTTTATCCAGTATTCAAACATGATTTCAAACAACAAGATGGCATACTTTTTTGGTGGTTAATTCTCCATAGCTACTTTGGAAATACCCATTATGAGTTCAGAAACTTTAACGGCTCTTAAGCCCTATCTCAGCTTTTTTTACCCCATTACAATGTGGATATTGCTGGTCGTTGCGCTCTATGCCATGTACTTGGGTGTGCAAGTTCGACGGACGAGACTAGCGGACGGAAATATCAAGAAAGAAGTTTTAGGTTGCTTTATTTCAAAAGGCGTAGTACCTGAGTGTTATGGCATCGGGTTTCAAATCTTCTAAAAATTCTCCCGCTCCCAAGTCAAAGGCTTTAAGTGTAGCGAATACCAATGCTTTAACATCCCAGATTTCATCAATTTTTAGTGAAAGAGAAGATCCCCGTGTAGAAAGAAATCGTGTGCATTTATTAACAGATATTGTAATCATTGCCATACTCTCAGTAATTGCAGGAGCCAAGGGGTGGGAGGATATGGAAAATTATGGTTTAAGTAAATATGAATGGTTGTCACAGTTTCTAAAGTTACCCGAAGGTATTCCCAGTGCTGATACATTCCACTGAGTTTTTGATTGCACTTAACGCTTTAAACTTGGAGCAATCCTTCAAGCGAAGCGATCGCCAAAAATTCCATCGTGCCGCTATGGATAACAATTATATGTTGACGATTCTTGCTGGGGAGCATCCCAGTTTTTTGCAAAGAAGGCGAAAATCAGTCAGGATAAGTAGGACGAGTGTATTTACTTACCGATGACCCCAGAACAAAAGCAAGCTCTTCAAGAACATATTCAGGCGATCGCTAAAATATTGTATGAAGATACGTCAGCAGAAAGACTAACAAACCTTGCAGGAATTGAAGAGGCAGTGCGAAGTCAAATGCAGAAGCATGTCATGCCAGAAGTAGGGGTTTTTTTATCGAAACGGTTACAGGCACAAGCGCAGGATATCAACGACGACTGAAAAGTATTTTGGGAGAATTGCCAATAACAAGCAAGCAGGCGCAGCAATTAGAAGTCCCGAACAGTAATCAATTGAGTCCGTATCTGGAAATTTGTTGTCTACGTGTGAGTGCCAATGTCAGCTATGAAGATGCAGCATCAGATATTGAGTATTTCACAGGCGTGCAAGTTTCCCGCAGTAGTCAGCAACGATTGGTACATCGCCAGAACTTTGAATTGCCGACACTAGAAGAGACGATTGAAGAATTAAGCGTTGATGGTGGGAACATTCGTGTCCGCACCCCTGACGGAGAAGTATGTGCATGGCTGGGCTATAAAGGGATTAGCTTACATCATCTAGGAACTGTGGGAACGTCCTTTCAAGATAATCAGGTTGTCATTGATTGGGCTTAACGGGTGACAAGGCAGTTGAAGATGAGATGTGGCAACAATTTGAGAAAA
>NZ_CAWUDM010000121.1:0-15823 GCF_963920855.1 Nostoc sp. CCY0012
TTTTCTTTTCCTAGTTCTACCGTCAAATCAACAATAAAAATCCAATCATCTCGATCCCCACTTGTTCAGCAATGGTTTTGACGGCGGCAAAATCACCAGGACTCGCAACAGCAAAACCCGCTTCAATTACATCTACTCCTAAAAGAGCAAGTTGATGAGCGATCGCTAGTTTCTCTTCTACATTCAAGGTAGCACCTGGAGATTGTTCACCATCTCTTAAAGTGGTGTCGAAGATAATAACTCGGTCTGCTGGAGATTCCATGCTCATAACTGTCTCTTTGGGAAAAGATTACTTTGGATATTGTATACGATTCTCTGTATATTGTATACAATATATCATATGAACTTAAATGAATTAGCAGCCAACGTGCTGCAACAACAACGCAGTACCCCAGATTTAATTGCCGATGCTTTGCGAGAAGCAATTCTGCGGGGCATTTTTCAGGAAGGACAATCCTTACGACAAGATGAAATCGCCACTCAATTTGGCGTGAGTCGCATACCTGTACGAGAAGCGCTAAAACAGCTAGAAGCAGAAGGATTGGTGACACTGCATCTCAATCGTGGTGCAATGGTTTCGGTAATGACAGCCGCCGAAGCCCAAGAAATTTGCGAAATCCGCAGTGCTTTGGAAGTGACAGCGATGCAGTTAGCAATTCCCCAGTTAAGTGAATCAGATATGGAAAAAGCAGCTGTGATTCTAGAAGCTAGCGACCAAACCACCGATGCAGGTCATTTAGCAAAACTCAACTGGGAATTTCACGCCACCATTTACACCCCAGCCGCACGTCCGCGATTGCTGACCATGATTAAAAATTTACACGTTAATTGCGATCGCTATGTGCGTGTGCAGATGTCCCAAATAAATTATCAACAGCATTCCCAAAAGGAACATGAGCAAATTCTCAATGCTTGTCGTCAACAAGATACCAAAGCAGCAGTCCGGCTACTAAAACGACACATTGACACAGCAGGAGAACAGCTAGTTACATACTTGCAGCAAAAGTCCTAACCCACAAATGAACTACCAGAACAGATTAGATCAGAAATATCCGCCATGCTGTCAGATATAGCTAAACAAAGCTGTCCATGAAAAAACTGATCAAATGTATCAAGGCGCTGATTCGCAACATTTCCCAACAGTTATCATCTGAACCACCTTCCCCTGTAAATTCTCGTCCTTCAGTTATTGATCTTCCTAGTGTTTCTCCCCAAGCTAGTTTAGTATTTGTCTGTTCCCAGTGCGCCCCAGAGTTACCCCATAAAGGCTTAACAGCTTCAGAAGAATTACAAAATTGGCTAAAATCTCGCCTCAAATTTGACGGCTTATGGGGAGAATTTCGGGTTGTTAGTACCAGTTGTTTAGGAGTTTGTCCCCAGAGGCGGGTTGCTGTTGTTCTGGGAAGTAATGCAGGTGGCGGCAAGATACGCTGTTTAATCATAGATCCGCAGAGCGATCGCCAACTTCTCTACTCACGCATCAAGCAGAAAAATGGATAAACAAAAACCCCACCTGTGAAGTGGGGTTAATTTTTAGGGTTTCTCTTGTTAGTTCAAATGTACTATAAATGATTGAGAATGGCAAGTGTCATCACTGATTAACTTTGTGCCAGTTGTTTTATCAGTTGCAGGACATTGTGTTCAATTTGTGCCAGGGCGTCAATAGCCAAGGTTTTATCGATATCGTGAATCAGCCAATATTCAATCGCATCTACCCATTTTGGAAAGCGCTCATTCATCAGTGGACGGTGTTCTAATTCATCGAGGGCAATAACTCTAGATGCTGCTTGAAAATCTTGCTCAGTGGCTGGTTGAGGAAACCGTTCATCATCAGGTAAGTTCACCAAGCGCGCTGCTAAAGCCTCAGATGCATGTCGGGAAATTGCCCCTACATTATTGATACCCCGTTCTAGTGCTAACCCTCTAGAATCAGCCTGCCAATCTAATCCTTGCTTAATCGCCAACCAGTTAAACAGGTGTTCAGCAAAGCGGCTGCGGTAGTAATTACCTGTACACAAAAATAAAATCTTATTCATTTAATCAAATCATAGTAAGCCTACGGGCTTTGTACTGGTAAATGGGATGATTTGCAAGATATACAGGCTACTTACAGGAATTTGTTTTAAGTAATTAATTGCAAGCATGGACACTTAGACATAAACCCCAATGCTTTATTCTGGGCATCAGGGTTATTGATATGTGTTGGCGTAGGCCGAATAATGCCATTAAATAAATCATCTAAGCCGTAGGGAGTGAAAAACTGCCATTGTCCTTGTGCATCGACTCGCACTCCTACAGCCGTAGCCGTGTGCAGCCAATCTTTAATTCCATCTTCTGCACTGGTGTAGGGTCTAAGTCCAGAACGCCAACGAGCAAAACTAGCTTGATTTTTCACATCAAACTGCTCATGGGGAAATTGTGTCATTAATTGTGCCTTTGCAGTTAGTTCTTGAGAACGGTTTCCCAATTCATCAAAAAAGGCAATATCAAAGTCTTTAATAATTAACTGGCATTGTTCACCAAATATGGCACGCCAAACGGTATTTCGCACTGCACCCCCCGCCAACCACCAGTTAGGCAAATTGAGTTGAGCTATTAGAGGTAATACAATACCTACAGGTGTAGCATCTAAAATCATCTGTAACCGAGCTTGAGTATTCACAGCAAGTTCCCATAATTATTGACCAATGACCAATGACTAATGAGGATTTCCCCCCTCAGGAAAAGTTCAGACCAGGATAAAATAGTACCCTAAACTAAAAATTATGCTCCAATAGCGATACATAGTATGACTGCTGCTACGACTGTTAAAACTGAGTACGAAGCGATTATTGGTCTAGAAACCCATTGTCAACTGAGTACCAATACCAAAATTTTCTCTAATAGCTCTACAGCTTTCGGTGCTGACCCCAATACTAATATTGACCCTGTGTGTATGGGGCTACCTGGAGTCTTGCCAGTACTGAATGAAAAAGTCCTGGAATATGCTGTTAAAGCAGGGTTAGCATTGAATTGCCAAATCGCTAAGTATAGCAAATTTGACCGTAAACAATATTTTTATCCTGATCTACCCAAAAATTACCAAATTTCTCAATATGACCTACCCATTGCCGAACACGGTTGGTTAGAAATCGAATTGGTAGATGCAGAAGGAAACCCCGTGCGTAAACGCATTGGTGTGACTCGTTTGCACATGGAGGAAGATGCGGGAAAACTGGTACACGCGGGAAGCGATCGCCTGTCTGGTTCTAGCTATTCTTTGGTAGACTACAATCGCGCAGGTGTGCCATTGGTGGAAATCGTCTCGGAACCAGATTTGCGTTCTGGTGAAGAAGCTGCCGAGTATGCCCAAGAATTACGCCGCATCATGCGTTACCTCGGTGTCAGTGATGGCAATATGCAAGAAGGTTCTCTGCGTTGTGATGTCAACATCTCTGTGCGTCCTGTAGGGCGGGAAGAGTTTGGCGTCAAGGTAGAAATTAAAAATATGAACTCGTTCAATGCCATCCAACGGGCCATTGATTACGAAATTGAACGACAAATAGCCGCCATCGAAGCAGGCGATCGCATTATCCAAGAAACGCGTCTATGGGAAGAAGGCGCTCAAAGAACAATTAGTATGCGGGTGAAGGAAGGTTCTAGCGATTACCGCTACTTCCCTGAACCAGATTTAGCTCCCATTGAAGTTTCCGATGCTCAACTAGAACAATGGCGCAGTGAACTCCCAGAACTACCCGCCCACAAACGCCATCATTACGAAAACGAGTTGGGGCTTTCGGCTTACGATGCGCGAGTATTGACAGAAGACAGCACCGTCGCCGATTATTTTGAAGCTGCCATCGCATCTGGTGCAAATGCCAAAGCTGCTGCTAACTGGATTACTCAAGATATCGCCGCCTACCTCAATAAGCAAAAGCTGAGTATTACAGAAATTGCCCTAACTCCGCAAAATCTCGCGGAAGTTATCACCCTGATTGATTCTGGTAAAATTAGTAACGCCCAAGCTAAACAAAAACTACCAGATTTACTTACAGGTGTGACTCCTGAGAAAGCTTTCGCCGGACAAGAGTTAATCACCGATGCCGCCGTATTAGAACCCATCGTTGATCAAGCGATCGCCTCTAATCCTAAGGAACTAGAAAAGTATCGCAACGGTAACACCAAGCTGAAAGGCTTCTTTGTGGGGCAAGTGTTGAAAATGACCGATAAACGCGCTGATCCGAAGCTGACTAATGAATTGGTAGAGAAAAAACTCAATTCTTAAGTGTTTTTCCGGTGTATTTATCAATTTTCACCATATCTTTACAAAATACACAGAAAATTAGGTGACACCCCTCATACCTTAAAGGCTATTCTGTGTTTAGTAGATAAACCCTAATGATCTGGAGAGTTGCCCATGTAGCTCTCCTTATTTTTTATCTTTGTACTGGTTGGTGTTTCCCATCCTGAGAAGCATCCAACGCCATCTGCTTGAGTCGCACCTTCAACCCATGTTCTGGGCGTAAAGTAATGGAAGGCTGTGGCACAATTGGGTATTCTGGTACTAAATCGATTTGGAAACTTTGAGCGATCGTTGCCAATATCAAAGTTGCTTCCATCTGAGCAAAACCTTTACCAATACAAATCCTCGGCCCAGAACCAAAGGGGAAATATACTCCTTTAGGCAGTTGCTTTTCCCACTCCGGTGTCCATCGTTCTGGTTGAAAGGTTTCGGGATCGGCAAAATACTTTGGATGACGATGCATCACCCACTGACTGATCATGATTGACATCCCTTGAGGAATTTCGTAACCGCCAATGTGGGTATCTACTGCTGCTTCCCGTCCCATAATCGATACTGGAGGATATAGCCGCATTGATTCTTTGATCACTTGCTGTGTATAAACTAATTGCCCCAGGTCTTCGAGTGTTGGTAGCCTAGCTAACATCAGAGTCGCCACTTCATCCCGCAGTAGTTTATCATCCATCTGCTGACCTGTTTCTTCGTCTTTTGCTTCCATGAGCATTGTCAACAAATCATTGGGTTTTTCCTCACTGTGGCGGCGTTCTTGAATTAGTTTATAAATAGCTTCATCCATTTGAGCGATCGCACGCCGATAACGGATGTTTTCCGGTCTAGGAAACCACTCCCACACCAGAAAATTTTGCCGTCGCTTACTTTCAAACCACTGCATGGCCACATCTAGCGCATTGGCGACAACTTTTGCCTCTCCTGCATCCACTTCAGCGCTAAATATACACTTCATGACGATTTGCAGTGTCAGGTGCATCATATCTGCATGAATGTCATGAGTTTCACCATCGTGCCAAGTTTGCAGCATTTGGTTGGTGTACTCCACCATGATTTCGCCATATTTATTAATCCGTTTTTGGTGAAATACTGGTTGGATCAGGCGACGTTGCCAAAACCAGGATTCTCCTTCTGCGGTTAATAACCCTTCTCCTAGTAATGTTTTTAAGGCGCGGGAACCCCGGCTTTTAATAAAATTGTGGCGATTTTTGAGAACTTCTTCTATGTATTCAGGATTAGTTACTAAACAAGCAGGTGTTAAACCCAACTGCAAGGGAACAATATCACCATAGTCACGACAACGGGTGAGAAATCCCAACGGGTCTTGTCCAAGCTCTAGTAAATGTCCAACAATAGAGTTAACTGGCGGTGCTGATAACTCAAATACATCAGGAGCCATACCAAAAGGCCTCTAGGTTTGTGTATATTCGAGAATATTAAGCACCACTAATCTAAAATTCTTCATCAAATAGAGAGATTTTTTGGTTAAAATCTGCTTTGTTGCTCTTGCTAGCCGTGGGGTGACACAGGTATATTTGCCAGACAAAAGCACAGTGATTTTCAGAATCACAGCTATAAGTAAGTTGTTATTTATCTATGTATTTAAACAATTGCATTGCAACAATCAATGGTTAACTCTACCTTCATTACCACAATATATGTCAACCCTGTCCAGGGGAATGATGCCAATGCTGGTTCTCGGTCGAGTCCGTTTAAAAGTCTCACCCGTGCTTTAAAAGCTGCGAAAACACCCGCAGTGATTCAGTTGGCACCGGGAAACTACAACGCCGCCAATGGTGAAGTATTTCCTATAGTCATCTCTGGGGGGGTAAAAGTAGTAGGTAACGAAGCCAACAAAGGTGCAGGAATCGTTATTTCTGGCAATGGTGTGTATCAAAGTCCTAGCTTTGCTGCCCAAAATGTGACATTACTGTTGCAAGGTGATGCCAGTCTCTTGGGTGTAACGGTGACTAACCCCATAGCTAAAGGAACTGGTGTTTGGATCGAATCGGCTACGGCAAATGTCGGTAATAACACTTTAATTAACTGTGGTCGAGAAGGCATATTTATTAGTGGTAATGCCAAACCCGCCATTGTCGATAATATGTTTCGGCAAAATGCGGCCAGCGGTTTAATGATGGTGCGTCATAGTAAAGCAGAAGTACTGCGGAATGTGTTTCAAAAAAATCCTTTGGGTATAGCCATCAGTGATTTTTCTGCCCCTTTAGTAGCTAATAACACTATCTCCGACAACCGTTCGGCGATCGCTCTTTCTCGCAATGCTCGACCTGTGCTGCGTCATAATCTGATTACTAACAATACCCAAGGTGGAATGTTGGTAAATGGTGATGCCATACCAGATATGGGTAATAACCAAGATGCAGCTGGCAATATTTTTCGTGATAATGGCGAATTTGATGTCCAAAATGCCACATCGCAGCAGCTAGTTTCTGTAGGCAATCAATTGAACCCCACCCAAGTTAAGGGAAAAGTAGACTTTATCGCCGTCTTAGAAGATCATCCCCGGATAATTTCTGGTAGCGGCAGTATTTTTTCTGACTTAGCTGGACATTGGGCAGCCGATTTTGTGGAAGCATTGGTGAGTCGGGGAGCCATTAGTGGTTTTCCTGATGGCACGTTTGCCCCAGATGCCCCCATTAATCGCGCTCAGTATGCAGCTATTATCGCCCAAACTTTTCAATTACCAACAATAAACCCCGGCGTGAAATTCACAGATGTCAACCCCAAATTTTGGGCAGCATCAGCTATTAATAAAGCTGCGGCTATGGGTTTTATTAGTGGCTTTCCTGATGGCACATTTCGACCAGGGCAAAACTTGACCAAGGTACAAGCCATAGTATCTGTAGTTAATGGGTTAAAACTAACTGGTGGTAATTCTCATGTATTAAACCTATACCGCGATCGCGCGCAAATTCCCAGTTACGCCACCAATGCTGTGGCCATTGCTACCCAAAAATTATTAATAGTTAACTATCCCCAAAACGAACAACTAGAACCGATGCGGGACATTACTCGCGCCGAGGTAGCAGCATTAATTTATCAGGCATTGGTAGCCAGCAGTCAAGAACAAGCGATCGCCTCCCCTTACCTAGTAAGTCCCGATGTCGAAATGCCCTCATTTACCGACATCACAGGACATTGGGCAGAATTATTTATTCGGGGGTTGGCCAGCATGAATTTAACTCATGGTTTTGCTGATGGCACCTACCAGCCAGATAAACCCATGACTCGCGCCCAATATGCGGCTTTAGTGGCGGTGGCGTTTAATCCTACTCCCAAACGTCCAGCATCTGAATTTACGGATGTCGCCCGGAATTTTTGGGCTTATCCAGCCTTACAAATTGCTGCTAGCGGCGGCTTTGTCAGTGGATTTGGCGATGGTACCTTCCGTCCCGATCAAAATGTCCAAAGATTACAGGTGATTGTTTCCCTAGTAAATGGACTGGCTTTATCAACATCTGATAACAATGCTTTACTTACTTATACTGATAGTCAGACAATTCCCGATTATGCCCGTAAAGCCGTGGCCACGGCCACAAAACAAAGAATAATTGTCAGTTATCCTGATCCCAAACAACTTGTGCCGACGCGAGAAGCCACACGAGCCGAAGTAGCCGCAATGGTTTATCAAGCATTAGTAGCTATTCAGCGGACTTCAAGTATTAATTCACCCTATATTGTTTCGACAGTCAGCAATTGACCAAGTAAAATGAATAACACTGTTTATCAGCCTGGAAACTCTTGGTAATCAATCCTATAGCTAAAAACACGATAGGCTATAAGCGATGGGCAGAAACTTTCCCTTCGTCTGAAGCCAATAGTCCCATGTCAACAACAGACTCACAAACCTCTGCCGAACTGGCGATCGCCCTATTAACTCATTATAGTTTTGACCTCAGTGGGTATACCGCCAGTGAGCTAGTTTACCGTTGGCAAAGCCAATTCCCAGGTAATTGGATGCACCTAGCCGTAGTGGAAGCCCTCTATCAAGGACGCTATAAAGGTATTTCTGTACAGCAAATATTAGCATTTTGGCAGCGTCGGGGTCAGGTAATTTATCATTTCAACATGGAATTTGAACGCCTGATTTGTAGCAAATTTCCCGAAAGTTTAACTGCTCTGGCTGCACCAGTTTTGCCGCCCATCAAGCAAGAAGTGAGAACTGATTCAGTAACTCAGCCTCAATTATCACCAGTTACAGCTAATCCCTTACCTGTTCAAGTAGGCAATGGTTATGAGCCAAGTCAAGCAGCGACGCTACAACTAATTAATGCCGAAGCCGATTTGCTCAATCACGAAGTAGAAGCCAAACTATTAGAAAGACAAAGCATTCTGGCCGCGTCTACGCTTCATGCAACCTCCTCTGGAACTAAAACTAAGCAAAACTCACAAAGACATTTGCCGAGAAATTCCCCATTACCAAAACCTCAGCAGCAGACAAATCTGCTACCCTCATCTGTTAATCACCCACCAATTGGGCAATTTACCCCAGACACAAGCGATCGCTCTGAGTCTTTTACATCAAAACTCAAAGCCATGTCTGATGACCAAGCATAATATGTCTGTTGATATTTACTAATAATAAATGTATGGTAATTATCAATAAATTGGGGAATTACTCACGTCTCCAAAAATTAAAGAAAAATCCTATTTATTAAATAAAAAAAACCACCCAAGCTGATGCCTGGATGGAGAAAAATATTAAATCTGGCACTATTTAAAATTACTTGCTTTCAGTGAAATCAGCGTCAATCACATCATCACCGCCACTTGGAGGAGTAGGGCCACCATCTTGTGGTGCAGCACCAGCACCAGCAGCAGCATCACCACCAGCTTGCTGATAGATATTGCTACCAACGGCAAAGAGTGCTTGTTGTAATTCTGGTGTCAGTTTCTTAATTTGCTCATCGTCTTCTTGAGCAACAGCTTCCCGCAAGTCTTTGACTAAACCTTCAACCTTGGTTTTATCAGCTTCAGGAACTTTATCACCTAATTCTTGCAACTGCTTCTCAGCTTGGTATGCCAAAGAATCGGCTTGGTTCTTGCGTTCGATTTTCTCACGACGGTCTTTGTCAGCAGAAGCGTTTTGTTCAGCTTCTTTCACCATGCGGTCAACGTCGGATTTATCCAAGGTAGACGCGCCAGTAATGCTGATGGACTGTTCTTTACCAGTGCCTTTGTCTTTCGCTGTGACGTTGAGGATACCGTTGGCGTCAATGTCAAAGGTAACTTCAATTTGTGGTACACCGCGTGGTGCAGGAGGAATACCATCAAGGCGGAAAGTTCCTAAACTCTTATTATCGTTAGAGAATTCCCGTTCACCTTGGAGGACGTGAATTTCCACATTGGTTTGACCATCCACGGCGGTGGAGAAGACTTCAGATTTTTTGGTAGGAATTGTGGTGTTACGGGGGATGATTTTAGTCATGACACCGCCCAAGGTTTCTACACCCAAGGACAATGGTGATACGTCTAAGAGTAAGATGCCTGTGACATCACCAGCCAGTACACCTGCTTGAATAGCAGCACCAACTGCCACAACTTCATCCGGGTTAACGCTTTGGTTGGGGTCTTTACCTAAAACCTGCTTCACCACCTGTTGGACTGCGGGACTCCGGGTGGAACCACCAACTAGTACAACTTCATCAATATCACCTTTATTCAATTTCGCATCCCGAAGTGCATTCTCTACGGGGATACGACAACGGTCAATCAAGTCAGAACAGAGTTCTTCAAACTTGGCGCGAGTCAGGGTTGTATCCAGGTGCTTGGGCCCGTCCTGGGTAGCGGTGATAAATGGCAGGTTGATTTCCGCTTGAGTAACGCTAGAAAGCTCAATTTTGGCTTTTTCTGCGGCTTCAGTTAAACGTTGTAAGGCTTGTTTATCTTTGCGGAGATCAATACCTTCGTCTGTTCTGAATTGTTCAGCTAAGAAGTCAACTATTTTTTTATCGAAGTCATCACCACCAAGGTGGGTATCACCAGATGTAGCTAGTACTTCAAATACGCCATCACCTACTTCTAGGATGGATACGTCAAAAGTACCACCACCAAGGTCAAATACCAGGATGGTTTCATTGCTCTTCTTATCAAAGCCATAAGCCAAAGATGCGGCTGTAGGTTCGTTGATAATCCGCAACACTTCAATCCCGGCGATTTTACCAGCGTCTTTTGTAGCTTGTCGCTGGGAGTCATTGAAGTATGCTGGAACAGTGATTACAGCTTGGGTAACTGTTTCACCCAGATATTTACTGGCATCTTCCACTAATTTGCGGAGGACTTTTGCAGAAATTTCTTCGGGAGCAAATTGCTTGCCAGCGCCAGGAGAATCTAACTTAACGTTACCGCCGCTACTCAATACTTTGTAAGAAACTTCTGTAGTTTCTTTGGTTACTTCGTCATAACGTCTTCCTATAAAGCGTTTGACTGAGTAAAACGTATTTTCAGGGTTCATCACCGCCTGGCGTTTGGCGATTTGACCAACTAAGTTATCACCATTTTTCGCAAATGCCACCACTGATGGTGTTGTGCGAAAACCTTCTGCGTTAGCAATAACAGTGGGTTTACCACCTTCCATCACTGCTACACAGGAGTTAGTTGTACCTAAATCAATTCCTACTACTTTTGCCATTTTAAGTGCTGGCTCCGTATAACTACAAATGAATGAATGGGAATATAAGAGACTAAATCTCGAACCAACCGGTTGAAAACAGCAGTCAGTTCAGCATCAACAACCTTGGTTCGGCTTCCTTGGGGTTAAAACCTCAAGTCATGCTGATATATATACTGAAACTCAGTGATAGCCAGTCCATGAAGGGGGGTTTCCCGAACACTGGACAGGACGGTTAATTTTAAAGGATGTATTTAGCTGGTTCATTGAGCAATTTGCTTTCACTTTGTCTAATGTATGAGAATTAATACTTTCAGTAATTAGGGTGAACCGTAATCTCAAAGTGGTGTTTGCCGTCTTTAGGTGTAATAAACCCCAGTGTTACTAACGATAAAGCACTAAAAAAGGTGCGTAAGTATGATCTTTCATCGACATGCTCCCAATATGATAGATTTTTTTTAGTACATAAGTATTGCTATTTTCAAGTAGACAATACTCACTCATCAGAGGGAAAAAGCCAGTTCATCAGGTAAAATCGCTAGAGCGCAAATCTCAGCAATGCATGAAGAGTGAAAACCGACAGCATTTTTTATCGCCTTTTTCAAGAGATGCCCAGTATCTTTTTTGAATTAATTGGCAACGCTCCCCAGGTTGCTGAGACTTACACTTTTTCTTCTATAGAAATTAAGCAAACAGCATTCCGTATAGATGGTGTTTTTCTACCAATACAAGGAGAACAAAACCCCATCTACTTTGTAGAAGTACAGTTCCAAAATGACACGGAAATTTATTCTCGTTTGTTTTCCGAAATCTTTTTATACTTACGACAAAATCAGCCTAAAAACTCTTGGAAAGGAGTAGTTATTTATCCTACCCGTAGTCTGGATACTTCAAACATCGACAATTACAGTGAACTATTTACTAGCCAGCGTGTTAGTCGTGTTTATCTTGATGAATTAGGTGCAGCAGTGTCGTTACCAGTTGGTATTGCTACTATTAAATTAGTAGTCGAAAATGAAGAGACGGCAATTGTAACCGCCAGAGAATTAATAGACCGAACTCAGGAAGAAATTAATCTCGAACCACAACGGCGGCAGTTACTACAATTAATAGAGACAATATTGGTTTATAAATTTCCCACAATGAGTCGCAAGGAGATTGAGGAGATGTTTTGTTTAAGTGATTTGAAGCAGACACGAGTTTATCAAGAAGGTAAACAAGAAGGGAAGCTAGAAGGACGCTTGGAAGCAAAATTAGAAGCTGTATCTCGATTAGTTTCTTTGGGTTTAACTGTTGAACAAATTTCCCAGGCTTTAAATTTGGACATTGCACAAGTTAGACAGGCTGCACAAAGCAATGGAAAGAACGTTTAGTTTAAGCGATTTGAAGCAGACACGGGTTTATCAAGAAGGTATACAAGAAGGACGCTTGGAAGCAAAATTAGAAGTAATACCTCGCTTGGTATCCTTGGGTTTAACAGTCGAACAAATTGCCCAGGCTTTAGATTTGGATATTGCACAAGTTAGAAAAACTACATCAGGATATTAACGCTATCTAATTAAAAATAATCGATCCATAACCTCAATATCTTTATCATTTTTGATTCCACAGTTTTAAATTCTATGGTTACACTATCTCCTACTTTAAAAGCTAGACTTTCCCAACCTCTCAGAATCGGTTCTCTTGAGGTGAAAAGCCGGGTTCTCCAATCGCCTTTATCTGGGGTGACAGATATGGTTTTTCGCCGCTTAGTGCGTCGCTATGCGCCAGATTCAATGTTGTATACCGAAATGGTGAATGCTACCGGGTTGCACTATGTCAAAGAGTTACCAAAAATCATGGAAGTAGACCCCAGAGAACGACCAATTAGCATTCAATTATTTGACTGTCGTCCAGATTTTTTGGCAGAAGCGGCAATTAAGGCAGTTGCTGAGGGGGCTGATACTGTAGATATTAATATGGGATGCCCGGTAAATAAAATTACTAAAAATGGGGGTGGTTCATCTTTATTACGACAGCCAGAAGTTGCTGAAGCTATTGTGCGGGAAGTCGTGAAAGCCGTTAATGTACCAGTTACAGTCAAAACCCGCATTGGCTGGAATGATAAAGAAATCACAATTCTTGACTTTGCCAAGCGGATGGAAGATGCTGGGGCGCAAATGATTACAGTACATGGACGTACCCGCGCCCAAGGTTACAATGGCAATGCCCGTTGGGAATGGATAGCCCGTGTTAAGGAAGTTTTGGCGATTCCAGTAATTGGTAATGGCGATATTTTTTCCGTGGAAGCAGCGGTGAAATGTTTAGAACAAACTAACGCCGATGGTGTGATGTGTTCTCGGGGAACTTTGGGTTATCCCTTTTTGGTAGGAGAAATTGATCACTTTTTGAAAACAGGGGAAATATTAGCACCCCCAACGCCAATTCAACGCTTGGAATGTGCCAGAGATCATCTACAAGCATTATGGGAATATAAAGGCGATCGCGGTGTGCGTCAAGCCCGTAAACATATGACTTGGTACGCTAAAGGTTTCGTTGGTGCTGCTGAGTTGCGGGGACAGTTAAGTTTGATTGAAACAGTGCAGCAAGGGTTGGATTTAATTGATCAGGGAATTGAGAAATTAAATCATAATTATGAACCACTGGAGGAAGCAACAAATTTTCAAGTTGCTTAATAAAAGAAATTTTGGAAGTTTTCTAACTTTATTTTCCTGCTATTTGATAGGATGAATTTTATCCTGTGAGTGCAGCTAAATTTCGATGGCAAAATCAGCAGATATCAGTACCAAAAAATTAATTAGCCTGGCACCTAATAATTGGGTAAGATGGGTAACAAAAATATCTGATGTGGTTGCAGGCGAAATTCTCAATTCAGAATTTCAATGGATAGGTAGAGAAAGTGACGTTTTAATTCGTGTCGCTAGTGTAGAGTATGGAGAATCCCCAGTATTTTCAAATGCTTCTTTCAGCCGCTCATAATGGCTGGTGACGGACTCAAACATAAATTTTTGATAATCCAATTCTTGGGGATGCTCCCTAGCGAAACCAGCCAAAAATCTAGAGGATTGCTCTAGCTCTTTGGCCCAGCGCCAAATTACAGTTACATCTGGTTGATTAGAGTTGTTCATCAGGTTTAACTGCACTGGGACGCTGCACAAAATAACCAAGTAGCGCCGCGGCCACTCCACCAACTGCACCAGCTAACGGCTCACTAATAACGCCGGAGCTACCCAGTAAAGCAGCGCCACCGGTAATCAAGCCCAAAATAGTAGTAATTCTGTCAGTGTTCATAATCCCTCGCGCTTTACAAAGTTTGTAGTTTTAGCTAAAAAGTCTTGCAGGTCTTTTTGACCGTCGTGAAGCCGTTTAAACTTGTGGTCTATTTTTTCTTGCAATCCATGTAACTGATAATCAATCATTTCCTTCTGCCCTTTGTATTCGCTCAGGGCCAGTTTCATCCTGTTGTCAACTTCAGTAATTCGGTTTTGAATGCTTGCCTCTATTTGGGCAAGGCGAAATATCAAAGTAATTACAGCTGCTAGTGCCAGAATTATTTGCAAGGCATCCTTAACATCGACCGTCACTGTTCACCTCTTAGGTGTTGTTAAGTAACTGATTTAATTTGAAATTAATATTTTCAAATTCCTCAGCTAATAAAATTTGTTCATCCGTATCATCAATTCCCGTATATTCCCAGCACTGCAACTGAACATCCTTAAACCAGCTAGGAAAGTAGAACTTGAGAGAATAACTAGCAGAAATTTTCGGAAACAAGATAGTAGTAATTTTATTAAGCGACATTCGCCTAGTTATCCCTGCTGCATCAGTGCTTCCGCCAACAGTCAATCCAGAAATAAACCGCTGTTCTACAGTCCCCCCAAAATTCCATCGCCTACCGTTGGGTATGGTCGTACTTATATAAACAGCAATGATATTATTCTCTAAAAAAGTTGGTGACTCTATTGGCTGGAGTGGCACATAAGTAAATTCGCCAAGTATTACAGCATTGGCAGAATAATTCATTAATAATTGCCAGTTCGCTGCGTTAAATTCTACTACTCGCCCCATTTTAAAAGCCTGCGAACATACAATTTGTATTTACAATTGGCAGATATTCATCAATGTTCACGCCAGCGACTTCTAAGCAATCAAGATAATCTTGAAAGGAAATTTCACCTTGAGCTAATCGCATATGAGCTAAGTATGAAATTTCCTCACGCTTGATTAAATCGCTAATTTCTTCCTCTGAGGTATGAGGTACTATGAGAATTTCGCATTTAACCAAATCAGTAATCATTAGAATCTCTCTGGCTGGAATGATACAGATTTAGTTTCACCCGCACCAGTGACTAAAGCAAGAATTGCAGCTTTCTGATCACTGTAGCTAGGTTGAGCCGTTATGTGACCAAAAG
This sequence comes from Nostoc sp. CCY0012, assembly GCF_963920855.1. Classification (NCBI taxonomy): domain Bacteria; kingdom Bacillati; phylum Cyanobacteriota; class Cyanophyceae; order Nostocales; family Nostocaceae; genus Nostoc; species Nostoc sp. CCY0012. The sequence continues at coordinate 15,335 of NZ_CAWUDM010000121.1, forward strand.
GGAATGTATAGCCAGAGTCAGCTTTGGCCTTATAGGGAATACCAGTTAATTTACTAGTCACAGATGAAGCTGTAGTGCCTGTAACATTAGTACAAAGTGCTTTCGCTGGTTTAAATCCCCTAGCCCTAATATCATCATTACTCACGTCATCTATTCCTAGAGCCGCAGCAGTTAAACCAAATAAAGCATACTGTCCTTGTGATCGGTTGGACATTGATACAACATACCCGGTGGCATCAGCCGCAGGTAAAGCAAAAGGATTAAGCGCTACTTTCACAATTCGTCCAGGATTAGAAGAGGCTGCACGGGGGTAATCAATATTAACTTTTCCCGCCTTCCAATCCTGATATTTTTTTAGTGGAGTCCCGGCCGGTGCGTCTGGGACTACTCCATCATCGCCTGCCGTAGCTGGGCGAAGATATTTTAATGCTGCATCTAGTAGTCTGTCAAAAATTAATTGACGGATAAAGGCGCTTCAGTTTAATCCGG